>NZ_JBMDWU010000001.1:0-7600 GCF_048594385.1 Micromonospora sp.
CCCCCGGGTGGCCGCCCGCCCCGGGGGCGCCCCCGCGGGGCCGCCACCCCGGCCGGGGGGGCGCCCCGGGCGGGGGTCACCGGGCGGGCAGGTTCCGGTCCAGGGCCAGGTTGAGTTCCAGCACGTTCACCGCGGGGGCGCCCATGAAGCCGAGCGCCCGTCCGGTGGTGTGTTCGGCGACCAGCCGCCGCACCACCGCCGGGTCCGCGCCCCGCTCCCGCGCCACCCGGGCCACCTGGATGCCGGCGTACGCGGGGCTGATGTGCGGGGCGAGGCCGCTGCCGCTGCCCGTGACCGCGTCGGCGGGGACGGCGGGGTGCTCCGGCGCCGCCCCCCGGACCGGGGTGACCAGCCCGCCGGCGGCCCGGTAGTCCTCCCCGGGCTGCGCCAGCTCCACCGGCACCCCCTGCCAGGAGGTGACGAACGGGGTGGCCGGGGCGGTCTGGTTGACGCTGACCACCCGGGTGATCCGGCCGGTCAGCCCGTCGGCGCGGAACACGGCCAGCACCGCGCCCACCCCGTCGGGCGTGCAGTACGGTCGCCGCCCGTCGACGCCGTCGAGCAGGCCGACCGCCCGGCTGCGTGCGCAGACCTGGCTGAGCAGGCTCCGGGTCGACTGTCGCGGGTCGCCGGCGAGGGTGTCCACCACGCTCTCCGGGCCGAGGTTCGAGGCGGCGGAGGCGGTCGGGTCGTAGCCGTCGCCGGCCGCCGACGGGCGGGACTGGAAGTAGCGCGGGACGGGGTTGCCGTCGGCGTCGGTGAAGGACTGGCCGATCAGGGCGCTGCCGACGGCCCGGCCGTCCACGGTCAACAGCGATCCGTCGGTCTTCGCGTCGAGGCCGGGGAGCCGGCCGGCGGCGACCAGGGCGAGCGGGTAGGCGACGCCGAGCAGCGCGGTGAACACGAGCAGGGCACGCAGGGCGGCGAGGTGTCGGGCGAGCCAGGCGGGTAGACGCATCACGAGATCCCCGGGACGTACTGGACGAGCAGGTCGATGAGCTTGATGCCGACGAACGGCGCGACGAGGCCGCCGACGCCGTAGACCAGCAGGTTGCGGCCGAGCAGTGTCGACGCGGCGGCCGGCCGGTACCGCACGCCGCGCAGGGCCAACGGGATGAGCGCGACGATGACCAGGGCGTTGAAGATCACCGCGGCGAGGATCGCCGACTCGGGGCTGCCCAGCCGCATCACGTTGAGCCGGTCCAGGCCCGGGTAGAGGCCGGCGAACATGGCCGGGATGATCGCGAAGTACTTCGCCACGTCGTTGGCGATGCTGAAC
Source organism: Micromonospora sp. (assembly GCF_048594385.1). Lineage (NCBI taxonomy): Bacteria > Bacillati > Actinomycetota > Actinomycetes > Micromonosporales > Micromonosporaceae > Micromonospora > Micromonospora sp. Next base: position 1,280 of record NZ_JBMDWU010000001.1, read on the forward strand.
GTGGTCAGCGCGCCCCGGGTGATCAGCAACTGCTTGCCGATCTCGACGATCTCGATCAGTTTCGTCGGGTCGGAGTCCAGGTCGACCATGTTGCCGGCCTCCTTCGCCGCCGACGTGCCGGTGTTCATCGCGACGCCGACATCGGCCTGGGCCAGGGCGGGGGCGTCGTTGGTGCCGTCCCCGGTCATCGCGACCAGCCGGCCGCCCTCCTGCTCCCGGCGGATCAGGGCGAGCTTGTCCTCCGGGGTGGCCTCGGCGAGGAAGTCGTCCACCCCGGCCTCGTCGGCGATCGCCTGCGCGGTACGCGGGTTGTCGCCGGTGATCATCACGGTCCGGATGCCCATCCGGCGCAGCTCGGCGAACCGCTCCTGCATCCCGGCCTTCACCACGTCCTTGAGGTGGATGACGCCGAGCACGCGGGCCGGCTCCCCGGCGACGTGTTCGGCCACCACCAGCGGGGTGCCGCCGTGTCCGCTGATCCCGTCGACGATCCGGTCGACCCCGGTGCCGGGCTCGCCGCCGTGCTCCCGTACCCAGGCCAGCACCGCCGTCGCCGCGCCCTTGCGGACCTGGCGGGCCGGCGCGTCAGGTGGCGTCAGGTCGACGCCGCTCATCCGGGTCTGCGCGGTGAACGGCACGAAGTCGGCGTACGGCAGCGGGTCCGGTTCCGGCGCACCCGGGTCGAACTCCCGCGTGGCCAGCGACACCACCGACCGCCCCTCGGGCGTCTCGTCGGCGAGGCTGGACAGCCGCGCGGCGGCGGCCACCTCGTCGGCGGTGACCCCCTCGACCGGTAGGAACGCGGTGGCCTGCCGATCACCCAGGGTGATCGTGCCGGTCTTGTCGAGCAGCAGGGTGCTGACGTCCCCCGCCGCCTCCACCGCCCGGCCGCTCATCGCGAGCACGTTGCGCTGCACGAGGCGGTCCATCCCGGCGATGCCGATCGCCGACAGCAGTGCCCCGATGGTGGTGGGGATCAGGCAGACCAGCAGGGACACCAGCACCACCCCGGTCACCCCGGTGCCGGTGACCGCCCCGGTGTCGGGGGCGGCGGCCTGCCAGCCCCTGGCGAAGATCGCCAACGGTTGGAGGGTGACAACGGCCAGCAGGAAGATCAGGGTGAGTGCGGCGAGCAGGATGTTCAGCGCGATCTCGTTCGGTGTCTTCTGCCGGTCGGCCCCCTCGACCAGGGCGATCATCCGGTCGATGAAGCTCTCCCCCGGCCGCTGGGTGATCCGCACGACGATCCGGTCCGACAGCACCCGGGTGCCGCCGGTGACGGCGCTGCGGTCGCCGCCGGACTCGCGGATCACCGGGGCGGACTCGCCGGTGATCGCGGACTCGTCGACGCTGGCGATGCCCTCGACGACGTCGCCGTCGCCGGGGATGATCCCGCCGGCGCTCACCAGGACGACGTCCCCCTGCCGCAGTTGCGGTGCGGGCACCGCCTCGTCGGTGTAGGTGTCGGCGCGGGCACCCGGTGCCCAGCCGACCAGGCGGGTGGCGATGGTGTCCCGCTTGGCCTGCCGCAGCGAGGCGGCCTGCGCCTTGCCCCGGCCCTCGGCGACCGCCTCGGCGAGGTTGGCGAAGATCACGGTGAGCCAGAGCCAGCCGGTGATCGCCCAGCCGAACACCGACGGGTCGGCGACCGCCAGGACGGTGGTGAAGGCCGCGCCGATCGCCACGATCAGCAGCACCGGGCTGCGCCACAGGGTGCGCGGGTCGAGTTTGCACAGCGCCCCGGGCAGGGACCCGGCCAGTTGCCGGGGGTCGAGCAGGCCGCCACCGGCCCGGCGGGCCGGGGTGTCGACGGCCGGGGTGTCGACGGCCGGCCGGTCGTCGTCGGTGGTCACGGACGCGACGGACATGTCCTCGTTCCTCATCCGGGTCACAGCCCTTCGGCCAGCGGGCCGAGCGCGAGCGCGGGTAGGTAGGTGAGCGCCACCAGGATCACCGTGACGCCGACGACCATCCCGACGAAGAGCGGTCGGTGCGTCGGCAGGGTGCCCTCGGAGGCGGGGACGGGCGCCTGGCGGGCGAGCGAGCCGGCCAGGGCGAGCACGAAGATGATCGGCAGGAACCGGCCGAGCAGCATGCACAGGCCCAGCGCGGTGTTCCACCACGCGGTGTTCACGGTGATCCCGGCGAACGCCGAGCCGTTGTTGTTGCTCGCCGAGGTGAACGCGTAGAGCACCTCGGTCAGGCCGTGCGGGCCGGTGTTCAGCGCGGTCGCGTCGTTGCCGGTGGCGAAGGCGGTGGCGGTGCCGATCAGCACCAGGGCCGGGGTGACCAGGAAGTACAGCGAGGCGAAGGTGATCTCCCGGGTGCCGATCTTCTTACCCAGGTACTCCGGGGTCCGGCCGACCATCAGCCCGGCGACGAACACCGTGATCACCGCGAGCACCAGCAGCCCGTACAGGCCGGCGCCGACACCGCCGGGGGCGACCTCGCCGAGCATCATGTTGCCCAGCGTCATCATCCCGCCCAGCGCGGTGTACGAGTCGTGGAACGAGTTCACCGCACCGGTCGAGGTCAGCGTGGTGACCGCCCCGAACGTCGCCGAGTCCGACACGTCGAAGCGGACCTCCTTACCCTCCAGCGCCGCGCCGACCGCCTGCGGCACGGTGCCGTGCCCGGCCAGCTCGAACCCGGTGGTGAGGGCGACGCTGCCGAGCGCCAGGACGGCCATCACCGCGACGACGGCGTAGCCCTGCCGCTGCTGGCCGACCATCCGGCCGAGGACCCGGGGCAGGCTGAACGGGATCAGCAGGATCAGGAACAGCTCGACCCAGTTCGTCCAGGCGGTGGGGTTCTCGAACGGGTGGGCGCTGTTGGCGTTGTAGAAGCCACCGCCGTTGGTGCCCAACTCCTTGATCACCTCCTGGCTGGCCACCGGGCCGCCGGGGAGGCGCTGGCCGCCGCCGGTCAGGGTGGTCACGTCGGTGCCGGCGGAGAGGTTCTGCACCACGCCGCCGAGCATCAGCACCAGCGCGCCGAGCACCGCGACCGGCAGCAGCACCCGCAGCACGATCCGCACCAGGTCGACCCAGAAGTTGCCCACCTCGCCGGGGCGGCTGCGGGCGAAGCCCCGGATCAGGGCCACCGCCACGGCGATGCCCACCGCGGCGGAGACGAAGTTCTGCACCGCCAGGCCGGCCATCTGCACCAGGTGCCCCATGGTCGACTCGCCCGAATACCACTGCCAGTTCGTGTTGGTCACGAAGGACACCGCGGTGTTCCAGGCCCCGTGCGGGACCACCGGGTCGACGCCCAGCGACAACCACAGGTGGTTCTGCCCCCGTTGGAGGGCGTAGAGGAACAGGACCGAGACGGCGGAGAAGGCGAGCACGCTGCGGGCGTAGACGCCCCACGACTGTTCGGCGGCCGGATTCACCCCGACCAGCCGGAACACCCCACGCTCCAGCCGGGACCGGCGGGTGCCGGTGACCGACCGGTACAGGTGGTCACCGACCGGGCGGTACGCGACGACGAGCGCCACCACCAGGGACGACACGAAGACGACGCCGGCTGTCCCCGTGGTCATCAGAAACGCTCCGGGAACAGCAGCGCGACGACCATGAACACACCCAGACCGGTCGCCAGCACCAGGCCGACGGCGTTGACGGCGTTCACCGCTTCTCCACGCCCCTCACCACGAGGGTGAGCGCCGCGAACAGCGCCACCGTCACCAGCACGAACACCACGTCAGACACGCGGACTCCCCCAACCGGACGGGTACGCGTGACCGCCTCCCGGCCACGCCGGGCAATCACAACGCGCCGCCGCCCGTGGGGGCAGGGTCCATAACGCGACCGTGACGGGGGGCCACGGTTTCTTGACGTGTTCTTCACGCCGGCCACCGTCGCGGTGACGGCGGTCACGGTAGGGCCGGTCCGCGCCCCGCCACGGGGCCGGGCCGGGTCAGCGGCGGATGGCCCGCCGGATCGACTCGGGCACCCGGCGGGCCACCGCCCGCCGCAGCCGGAAGCGCAGGCTGCCCAGGTGCGGCACGGCGACCGGCCGCGCCCCGTCGGTCGCGCAGCGGAACGCCACCGGGAGTACGGCGTCCTCGGTCCAGCCGCAGCAGGTGACCCGGGCCTTGAGGTCCCAGGTGCCCCTGCTCCGGCCGCCGTTGAGGGCACCGACGTCGAGGCGGGCGGTGCCCCGCTGGACCAGCCGCAGCTCGCCGTCGGCCGTCGGGACCAGCTCGACCGTGCCGGTGACCGGCACGAAGAACTCCTCCCGGGTTTCGCGCTGCCGGGCGATCACGTCGAGCTTGGACTGCTTGATCCGGGCGGTGGCGTCCCGCAGGTCGGCCGGGACGTCGTCCACCGGCACCACCAGCAGCCGCTGCTCGCCGTCGGCGGTGAGGGTGAGCGGCCGGTCGCCGAAGGACAGCTCGGCGGTGAGGGTGACGGTCAGGGTGGTGGCGTCCCGCTCGATCCGCTGCACGGTGGGCACCGCCCGGACGGCCGCCTCCCACTCGGCGAGCCGGCGCAGGTCCGGGGTGCGTCCCTGCTCGATGAGCCGGGTGATGATCCGTTGCAGCGGCGGCAGGCCGGCCGCGACGCCCGGGGCGAACCGGTCCCGGATCGTCCGCTGCGCCTCGCCGACCAGCTGGTCCACCCAGTCGGCGGGGGCGTCGAGCAGCCGCCGGCCGCGTACCCGGGACACCATCTCGTTACGCAGCCAGCGCCGGTGCAGCCGGTCGCGCAGCGGGCCGGGCTCGGTGTGAGCGTCGACGATGTCGAGCGCCTCGCGCAGGTTGACGAAGTAGCCGGCCGGCTCCAGCGCGGTGGCCGTCACGTTGCCGGCGTCGACCCGCCGCTGGTGGTGGTAGCAGACGTAGTCGGCCAGCACGCAGGTGCGCCGGGACAGGAAGTACGCCCGGGTGACGAAGACGTGGTCCTCCAGCCGACGCTTGCCCTCGGGGAACCGCAGGCCGTGCTCGACGAGGAAGGAGCGTCGGAACAGCTTGTGCGCGGTGAGGCTGTCGATCAGGGGCGCGTTCTCCAGCGTGGCGTCGAACCGGTTGCGCCGGAACAGCTCACGCGGCACCGAACGGCGGTGCCCGGCCATCTTGCCGACCACCAGGTCCGCGTCGTGCTCGGTGGCGCAGGCGTGGAGGCGTTCCAGGGCCTGCTCGCCGAACCAGTCGTCGTCGTCGGCGAAGAAGACGTACTCGCCCCGGGCGTGTTCGACGCCGAGGTTGCGGGGGCGCGACGGCCAGCCGGAGTTGTCGATGTGCAGCACCCGGAAGTGCGGGTGGGCGGCGGCCAGCTCGTCGAGGCGGGGGCCGGTCGAGTCGGTCGAGCCGTCGTCGACGAACATGACCTCGAACTCGTCGGCAGACAACGACTGGCCCAGCAACGAGGTGACGAGCTTCTCGATGTGCGGCCCGGAGTTGTACGCCGGGACCACGACGGTCACCTTGGGGGTCTTCGTACTGGCGGTCATGGCTCTTCCTGAGGCGGTCCGTGAGCCGGCGCGGGGATGCGCCCAACCGTGCGGACGGGCGCCCGTTCCGGGGCGTTCCGTCGCCGACATGGCCCGTTCAGTTTGCGGACTTTACGCGACCGCAGGGGCGGATGCAGACCCCGAATCGGATGATTTCTTCGATCCCCGACGGGACGCCGGGACCCCACCCGCTTCTGCCTGGCAGACCACCCTCGACAGTGGCCCGAAGCACACCCGGCACACCGCTGGCGGTGTGCGGGGCGTGGCGTGACGTGACGACGAATCCCCGACACCGGGAGCGGGCATAGCGGGCCGCTACGCAGGGTAAACCGGGATCATGGCACAGCTTCTCACCTCGCCGCCCCCGCCGCAGGCCGCCGAGTTGCGCCGGTGGGAACTGGCCGACCCCGCCGACCTGCGTACCCTGCGCGCCTCCCTGCACGAGGCCCTCACCGGTGAGCGACTCCTCGACGGTCAACGGATGGACGAGGTCCCCGAGTTGATCACCTTGGTAGCCACCGAACTCGCCACAAATGCCCTCAAACACGGCATTCCGCCGACCATTGTCCGGTTGTTGGCCGTCGACGACTCGCTCATCCTCGACGTGGCCGACCACGACCTCAGCAGCATCCCCGAACTGGCCGACACCCGCCCGATGGGCGCCGGCGGCCGGGGGCTCCAGATCGCCATGGCCGTCTCGCTCAAGGTCGGCTGGTACGCCACCGACCGCACCAAGAACATCTGGGCGTCCTTCCCCCGCCGGTGACCGGGGGGCGCGACGGGGCGACGCCCGCTTGATCGGCTCAACGGGGCCGATGATGCGCCTTCGCCCGCCCGGGACCGCGCCGCATCGGCCCACCCGGG
>NZ_JBMDWU010000010.1:0-5960 GCF_048594385.1 Micromonospora sp.
TACTGCTGGGGGTCTTCTTCGCCACCGGCGTGCTCGGCGGTGGCGGCTCCCCGCCGCCGGTGGTGCCGGCCGCCGCCGCGCCGACCCCGGCCGCCCCGACCCCGGCGGCCCCGACGACCGGCCCGCCGGCCACGACCACGCCGCCGCCCAGCCCGACCCCGCCGCCCACCACCCCGGCCACGGTCACCGGGCCGGTCGTGTTGCGGGCGGTCACCTCCGGCCTCTGCGTCGGCACCGACGGCGCGGGCGAGACGGCCACCGCCGAACTGGCCGTCTGCACCGGCGGCGCGGAGCAGCAGTGGGTCGCCAACCCGGTCGCGCCCGATCTGGTGACGCTCACCAACGCCGGGCACGGCCAGTGCCTCGACGTCGACAGCGGCAGCAGCGACGACGGCGCCCGGCTCCAGCAGTTCGGCTGTCACGGGCAGGCCAACCAGCAGTGGCGGGTGACCCCGGTCGGCACCGGTCCGGTCCTGCTGGTCGGCGTCGGGTCGGGCAAGTGCGCGCAGGTCCGCGACGACGGCACGGCCCCCGGCGACGACCTGGTGCAGGCCACCTGCACCGCCGCCGCCGGCCAGCAGTGGACCCTCGGCTGAGCACGTCCGGCAGGCGGGGGACGGCCCGCGCCGGTCAGCCCCGGTAGCTCCAGGCCCCGGCGGGCCGGGCCGGCGTCAGGACCGGCACCTGCGCCGCGCGACGGCGGCGCAGCAGCAGCGACAGCAGCCCGGCGCCGATGGACAGTGCCCCGGCCGCGTACCAGGCCGGCGCGTAGTCACCGAGCCGGTCGCGGACCAGGCCGGCGGCGGTCGCCGCGAACGCCGCCCCGAACTGGTGCGCGGCGAACACCCAACCGAAGACCACCGCCGCCGAGTCGCCGAAGTACTCCCGGCACAGCGCCACCGTCGGCGGCACGGTCGCCACCCAGTCCAGGCCGTAGAAGACGACGAAGACCAGCATGCTCGGCCCGGTGCCCCCCGTGAACAGGGCGGGCAGCAGCAACAGCGACAGCCCGCGCAACCCGTAGTAGCCGGCCAGCAGCAGCCGGCTGTCCATCCGGTCGGTGAGCCAGCCCGAGGCGAGGACGCCGACGATGTCGAAGAGCCCGACCAGGGCGAGCAGGCCCGCCGCCGTGGTCTGCGGCATGCCGTGGTCGTGGGCGGCCGGCACGAAGTGGGTGCCGACCAGACCGTTGGTGGTCGCCCCGCAGATCGCGAAGCCCCCCGCGAGCAGCCAGAACGGGCGGGTCCGGGCGGCGGCGGTGAACGCGGCCACCGCCCGCGCGGCGGCCCCGCCGGCCGACGGCGGCCGGGGCGTCACCTTGGTCGCGCCGTAGGCGGGCAGGCCGAGATCCGCCGGGTGCTCCCGCAGCCACCGGGCCACCAGCGGGACCACCGCGAGCGCCGCCCCGGCCACCACCAGCGCCGCCGCGCGCCAGCCGTGGTCGCGGACCAGCACCGCGAGCAGCGGCAGGAAGACCAGCTGGCCGGCGGCCCCACCGGCGGTGAGCACCCCGGTGACCAGCCCCCGGCGGTGGACGAACCAGCGCCCGGTGACGGTGGCGACGAACGCCAGCGCCATCGACCCGGTGCCCAGCCCGACCAGGACGCCCCAGCAGAGGATGAGTTGCCAGCTCGCCGTCATGAAGACGGTCAGGCCGCTACCGAGCGCCACCAGCGCCAGCGCGCCGGCCACCACCCGGCGGATGCCGAAGCGGTCCATGAGGGCGGCGGCGAACGGCGCGGTCAGGCCGTAGAGCAGCAGGTTGACCGAGACGGCGGCGGAGATGGTGGCCAGCGGCCAGCGGAACTCGGCGTGCAGCGGGTGCAGCAGCACCGACGGGGTGGCGCGGAAGCCGGCCGCGCCGACCAGCGCGACGAAGGCGACGGCGGCCACGGTCCAGGCCGGGTGGAGACGACGGGCTCGGATCACGCTCCGAGTCTCGGACATGCTCCGGCGGGCGACGAGTGGCCGGAAAGCCATGGTGCGCAATAATCGGGCCATGACCATCAGGCCGCACCGGATCGGCGTGCTCGCCCTCGACGGCGTGGTCGGCCTCGACCTGGGCACCCCGGCCCAGGTCTTCGGGGCCGCCCGCACCGCCGACCGACTCCCGCTCTACACCGTCGACACCTGCACCCCGGGCGGCCGGCCGGTCCGCAGCTCCGCCGGCTTCCGGGTCCTCCCCGACCACGGGCTCGACCTGCTGGCCACCGTGGACACGGTGGTCGTGCCCGGCCTGCACGCCGGCCCGCCGATGACCGACGGCACGATCGATCCGGCGGTCTCCGGCGCGCTGCGCGACGCCCACCGCCGGGGCGTACGGATCATGTCGATCTGCACGGGCGCGTTCGCGCTGGCCGCCGCCGGTCTGCTCGACGGGCACCGGGCCACCACCCACTGGGCGCACGCCGACCGGTTCCGCCGGCTGTACCCGCAGGTCGACCTCGACCCGGACGTGCTGTTCATCGACTCCGGCCGGGTGCTCACCTCGGCCGGGGTGGCCGCCGGCATCGACCTGTGCCTGCACGTCGTGCGCGGCGATCACGGCAGCGAGGTGGCCAACCGGGCGGCCCGCCGGTGCGTGGTGCCACCCTGGCGCGACGGCGGCCAGGCCCAGTACATCGAGCGGCCCGTACCGCGCACCCCGGCCAGCGGCACCGCGGCCACCCGCGAGTGGGCCCGGCAGCGGCTGCACGAACCGGTCGCCCTGCGGGAGCTGGCCGCCCACGCCCGGATGAGCGTGCGTACCTTCACCCGGCACTTCCGCTCCGAGACCGGGCTGAGCCCGGCGCAGTGGCTGCTCCAGCAGCGCACCGACCACGCCCGGCTGCTCCTGGAGACCACCGACCTGGCCATCGACCAGGTGGCCCGGCGGGCGGGCTTCGGCACCACCGCCGCCCTGCGCCAACACCTGAACACCCGGATCGGCGTCTCCCCCTCGGTCTACCGGCGCACCTTCCGCCGTACCCCCGCCGCCGGAGCGTCCGGGGCGGAGTCAGGCGGGCTGCGGCTGGTCGCGGAGCATCCGTAGCTGTGCCAGGTGCCGGGGCAGGTGCACCCGGGCGTGCAGGTCGAGGGTGCGCGACCATGGCAGCGGCTCGTCGACGACCAGGTCGAAACCCTCCCGCAGGTGCGTCTCGACCGGGGTGTCGGCGGCCGGGCCGAGCCGGTCCACCAGGCCGCAGAGCCGGCCGCTGGTGGCCCGCAGCAGGGTGGCCAGGCCGGGCAGCCCGCCACACTCGGCGACCAGGGCGTCCAACTCGGGCCGGTGCACCCCGGTCAGGTCGTAGTAGGCGAACGGCGCCCCGGCCAGCACCGCCTCGGTCGCCTCGCTCATCAACTCGTCGTTGGCGACCAGGTGCGCCACGATCCGCTCCGCGTCCCACCCGCCCGGCGGGGCCGGCCGGAACCCGCCCGCCTCGACCTCGGCGAGCAGGCTCCGGTAGACCGCACGCAGCTCCACACCCCCAGTCAACCCCGTACCGCCGGGTCGGGTGGACGGTTGCCGCCCGGGTCCCCCGGACGGACGGTCCGCCCCCACGGACCGGCCGCGGTCAGCGCCCGGAGCTGCGGCGGGAACGGAGGTAGTCGGAGACCACGTACTCGCCCAGGTCACCCAGGTCGGGGGTGAACAGGCGGCCCCGGGAACGGCGGGCCACCGCGTCCATGAACCGGCGCAGGCCCGGGTCCTCACCGAGCAGGAAGAGGTTGAGCGTGACCCCGGCCCGGGCCAGCCGGTCCACCTCGTGGATGGTCGCCTCGACCGTCTCCGGCAGCGACGGCCAGTGGAAGTACGCCTCACCGTCGTCCGGGTCGAGGTGGGCGGTCGGCTCGCCGTCGGTGACCACCAGCACCACCGGCTCGGCCCCCGGATGCCGGCGCAGGTGCCGACCGGCCAGCCGCAGTGCGTGCTGAAGGTTGGTGCCCTGCCGCAGGTCCGGCTCCACCGCCGCCAGCTCCTGCTGGGTCAACGGCACCGCCTCCAGGCCGAACCCGACGATCTGCAACGCGTCCTGCGGGAACCGGGTCGCCATCAGGTGCGACAGCGCCAGCGCCGTCTGCTTCATCGGCCCCCACCGCCCCTGCGACACCATCGAGTACGACAGGTCCACGCACAGCGCCACCGCCGCCGACGCCCGCCGTTCCGTCTCCACCACCTCGAAGTCCTCGACGGCGAGTTGCAGCGGCACGGTGGGGCCGGCCCGACGCACCGCCCGGGTGAGCGTGCGCACCACGTCCAGGGGCTGCTCGTCGCCGTACTCCCACTGCCGGGACGCCCCGCTGACCTCGCCGGCCGCCCCGGCCGTACGCAGGTCGTGCTGGCCGCGCGGGCCGGCGGTGAGGTCGGCGAAGACCCGGCGCAGCGCGGTGCCGGCGAGTCGACGCAGCGCCTTCGGGCTGAGCGTCAACCCGTCGGCGTCCCGGCTCACCCAGCCCTGCCGGCGCAGCTCCCGCTCCAGCTCCCGCAACCGGCGTACGTCGTCGGCGGCGTCGCGGCCCAGCGTCCGGGCGACCGCGTCGACGTCCACGTCGTCCAGGGTGGCCCCCGGGTGCTCCTGGTCGAGGGAGTCGAGCAGCTCGTCCAGCTCGGCGATCTCGTCCAGCGCGCCGGTGGCCTCGCCGTAGCCGAGCGGCTGATCACCCCGGATTCGCTCGCCGCGCTGCCAGTTCAGGTCGGGGCGCAGCGCACGCAGATGGTCGTCGAGCGCGGACAGCTCACCGGCGAGCCGGTCACCGAGCGACTGCCGCATCAGCCCGGCCAGCTCCTCGCGCTGCCGGTCGGACAGCGACCGCATCAGCCGCTCCCCCGCCGCCGCCCGCCGGGCCAGCACGTCGACCAACTCGTCGACGGTGCGCGGCTGCTCCGGGAAGAACTCGCCGTGCCGGCGCATGAACTCGGCGAACGCGTCGGTGGTGTCCTCCGCGCGGGCGTGCCGGGCCAGCAGGTCGTTGAGGTCGCGCATCATCTCGGCGAGCTGCGCCTGCACGGCCGGGTCACCGGCGGCCCGCGCGGCATCGCGCAGCCCGGCGAACCGCTGCTCCAGCACCTCACCGCGCAGCCCGTCGAGAATCCGCTGGTACGCCTGCCGGGCCTCGTCGCTGGTCCACCGGTAACCGGCCAGTTCCTGCACCGCGCGGGCGGTGGAGCGGGGCAGGTTGTCCAGCACCGTCTCGGCGAACCGGGCGTCGTCGTCGGTGCGCCCGCGCAGCGCGTCCCGTTCCGCCGCGAGGGCCTGGTCGAGCAGCGCCCGGGACCGGGTCACCGCGCCGTCCAGGTCGCCCCGGCGCAGCGCCTCCCGCCGCAGCCGGCGGGCGCGGGCGGCCAGGTCGTCCAGGCCGCCCCGGTTGTTCGGGCCCCGGCGCAGCAGGTCGCGCAGCGCCTCCCGCAGGCTGCCGCCGGCCAGCACCTCCGCGCCGACGGAGTCCACGGCGGCACGCACGTCGTACGGCGGGGCGAGCGGGTCGGGACCGCCCTGCCACTGGCCGTACCGGAACCGGTTGCCGGCCATGCTCAGCTCCGACCGCCGTAGACGGTACGACCCGACTCGGTGACGTCCTTGCCGAGCCGGCGGGTCAGGTGCAGCCCCTCCAGCACGAACTCGACCCCGGCGGCGGCCTGCTCCGGGGTGGGCGCGTCACCCAGCCCCAACCGGTCAAGCGCCTTGGCCAGCCCCGGCACGGTGCCGACCTGGCGCAGCAGTTCCGCCGCGGCGACCAGCTCACCGGTCTCGATCACCGCCCCCTCGGCGACCAGCGCGGTGAACCCGGAGAGGTCCAGTCCGGCCAGCCGGGCCCGGAACGTCTCGGCGGTGGCGGTGCGCAGCAGGTGGGCCAGGATCTCGGTCTCCCGCCCCTCCTCGCCGCTCTCGAACTCGACCTTGCCGCGCAGGGTGGAGGTGACCGACACGGTGTCGCAGATCCGGGCGACCGCCTCGGTCTCGGCGCGCAGCCCGAACCGG
>NZ_JBMDWU010000100.1:0-4125 GCF_048594385.1 Micromonospora sp.
CGGCCGGCGCGCGGGCGGGGGCCGGCGGGGTGGCCGGGCGCGAGGGGGTGGCCACGGCACCGGGGTCGGCGGCGACCGCCCCGGCCGGCAGCCACGCCACCGGCCGCCACAGGGCGCGCCCGGCCGCCGCGGCGTCGGCCAGCGCCCGCGCCTCGGCCTCCGGAGCGGTCACCTGCCGCCCCGGGTCCGCCGTCGTGCCGCCCGCCTGCGCCAGGGGCCCCAGCTCGTGCACGAGCAGGGCCCGCCCGGCGGCCCGGGACGGGTCGAAACCCGGGGCCAGGTGCACCACCTGGTCGGCCAGCAGCCCGCGCGCGCCGTGGTTGGCGGCCCGGCGACCGTCCCCGCCGAGGCGTACCCGCACCGCGTCGGGGCGCAGCCCCAGCGCCGGGGCGTACCTGTCGACCAGGTCCCGGGTCAGCGTGGCGAGGGCGTCGTCACGCGCCGCGGCGGGTTCCGTCGCCGGGAGCGGGGCCCGCTGCGCGGCCGGGCCGGGGGCGGTCACCGCGACCACCCGGGCAGGCGTAGCCGGACCCAGATCGCCTCGGCCAGCGCGGTCGGCAGGTCGGCGGTGGCCGGCGCATCGGTCACCGGGGTCACTGTCGACGGCAGCCCCCGCTGCGCCAGCAGCCGGGTCAGCCGGGCACCCACCTCGGCCGCCAGGGTGGCGTCGACCGGCCCGTCGACGCCGGTGACGACCAGCCGGCGGATGTCGACCTCGACGGTCGTGACGTCGGCGTTCACGACCACAGCCCCGGATCGGCCGGCCGGTCGTGCTTGGCGTACTCGGCGGCGACCGCGTCGAGCACGTGCCGCATCCCGACCGGGGTGCCCTCCCCGGCGGCGACCAGCGCGGCGCGCAGCGCGACGGTGTGGATGTCCCCGCCGGTGAGGTCCAGTTCGGCCAGCCGGGGCAGGTCCAGGTCGGCGGTGGCGACCCCGGGCGGGAAGGCCCGCCGCCACAGTCCGGCCCGCTCGGCGGGACCCGGGTGCCCGAACGGCACCACCACCCGCAGCCGGCGCAGGAAAGCCGGATCGATGGCGGTGCGCATGTTCGTGGTCAGCACCGCCACGCCCCGGTACCGCTCCATCCGTTGCAGCAGGTACGACACCTCGATGTTGGCGTACCGGTCGTGGCTGTCACGCACCTCGGAACGGCGGCCGAACAGCGCGTCGGCCTCGTCGAACAGCAACACCGTGCCACCCCGTTCGGCGGCGTCGAAGATCCGCCGGAGCTGCTTCTCGGTCTCCCCGATCCACTTGCTCACCACGGTCGCCAGGTCCACCCGGTGCAGGTCCAACCCGAGTACCCCGGCGACCACCTCGGCGGCGAGGGTCTTGCCGGTGCCGCTGGGCCCGGCGAACAACGCGCCCACCCCGAGGCCCCGACCGGTCCGGCCGGCGAAACCCTGCTCGACCAGCAGCGCCCGACCTGCCGCGGCGGCGGCCAACTGCCGCAACTGGGCCAGGGCGGGCGCGGGCAGCACCAGGTCGTCCCAACCGGCCCGCACGTCGATCCGCTCGGCCAACCCGTCCAGGTCGCGGCGGACCCGCCCACGGACCAGTTCCCGGGCCCGGGTGACCGGGTCGTCGCCCGACCCGGCGGCGGGGGTAGCGGAGTCGAGGATGTCCCGGTGCCCCAGGTCGAACTCCCGGGCCAGCCCGGCGGCGGCCGACGCGGCGGGGCCGGGCAGCAGGTCCCGCCACAGCGCCCGCTGCTCGTCCCGGGTCGGCCGGTCCACCGTCGGCCCCGGGGTCACCCCGTCGAGGGCGACCGCGCGGGGCGTGCTGACCACCACGTCACCGACGAGCCGGGCCAGCAGCTGCGACACGGCGGCGCTCGTGTCCGGTGGTTCGTCGCCGGTCAGCTCGACGACCAGCACCGGGTCGGCGAGCACCACCTCCCGGTTCCACAGCCGGGCGAAGGCGTCCCGGTCGGTCACCGCCCGGGGCAGCTCGGCGGCGGCCACCCGGTGCCCGGTCCGGCCCACCGTCGTGCAGGCCGCCGCCACCACGTCGAGCCGGTCGTCGTGGTCGGGCCCGCACACCCGCAGCGGGCGTCGCCCGGCCTGCCAGGTGGCGCAGAGCTGCCGTACGGCCCGACGGCGGCTGGCCGGCAGGATGGCCGGCGGCGGGGGTAGCGCCACCAGGTAGGGCCGGAGCCGTTCGTCGAGCCGGCCGACGCCGTGCAGCTCGTGCAGGACCCGCTCGTCGACCCGCAGCGGGGCGTGCGGCAGGGGGCCCTCGGCCAGCTCCACCAGCCGGGCCGCGCGCAGTGGACGGTCGGCGGCGAGGGCGTCCCAGTGCCCGCCGGGCAGGGCGTCCAGGCACCAGGCGAACGTGGGTGGCCGGTCCAGCATGCCCAGCTCACCGGCGACCGTGGCGGCCAGCACGTCACGTTCGAAGCCGGTCAGCCCGAACCCGGCGCCGATCCGGTCCAGCGGGGAGCCGCCGGGCGGGGTGTCGGCCGCCGGTTCCCCCTTGAGTAGCAGGCGGATGCGGTCCAGTTCGCCGGCCAGCCCGTCGCCGCCGGCGGTGACCGGGGGCGGGGCGGGCCAGCGGGCGGCCGGGCGTGGGGCGGGCATCACAGCACCACGGCCGGGCCGTCGTACCGGCCGGTCGGGTCGGCGTGCAGCGGACTGTCCACCCCGTCGACCCGCAACCGGGCCAGGTACGTGCCGGCCGGCAGGTCGCGGAAGGCGAAACCGATCCGCCCGGTGCGCTCCCCGCCGGGCGGCACCCCGTTGCCGGCGGGCGCGGCGAGCACCGTGCCACCCGCCCCGGTCAGCCCGAGGGTGACCTGCTGGCCGGTCTCGACCCCGGGGACGACGTCGACGGTGACCGTGCCGGTGCGCAACAGCACCCCGTCGACCGTGCGGCTGGACTCGACCACCACGTCGGCGGGGGCGACGGTGATCGTCGGCCGGTAGGTGACGGGCACCGCGTCGGAGCTGATCGCCGGCCGGGGCGTGGGCGGGTCACCCAGCGCCACCGCGTGGGTGACGACCAGACCCCGGATACCGGCCGCGACGGGCCGGTCGAACGCGGTCAGCGGCAGCCGCAGCTCACCGGCGGTGACGGTGGCGGGGCTGGCCGACGCCGCCCCGATCCGCACCCGTACGTCCGGCCCGGCGAGGTTGCGGCCGGTCACCACCAGGGTCGCACCGGCCGTGACCGGGGTGCCGGTCGGCCCGTCGGCGCGTACCTGGTCGACCTCGGGGCCGTCGACGTCGATCGTGCCGGCGCTGACCGCGCGGACCGGCAGCGGCTCCCGCGCGCCGCGCAGCGGGTCGATCAGCACCACCGACACGTCGAAGAAGACACTGCTGCGGTACGGCGCGCTGAACGCCGACCAGAGCCGGAAGCTCTCCTCCCCGCCGGGGCTGTTGGTGACGCTCACCCGCAACTGCTCAAGCTGCTCGGCGAGGCGGGAGTCGGCCACCGGGGCGGGCAGCGTCGGGTCCGGCGGGTCGGGGGCGAGCGAGCGGCGGATCGCCGCCCGGGTCAGCACCGGCGTCTCGTGCAGCATCGCCAGCAGGTGCCCGAGCAGGATCTCCCCGGTCAACGGGTCGTGACCGTAGACGCTGGCCACGTAGTGCAGGTCGACACCGAGCGGCGGCGCGGCGACGTCGTCCCCACCGGTGCTGCGCGGCGGCGGCCCCAGGTTGGCCCAGGTGGGATTGCGGGTCACCCGGCTCAGGAACAGGTTGACCTGGTTGCCCTCCTGGTTGCCGACGGTCACCCGGTCGGGTGGGCCGGCGGAGACCGACACCCCGCCGACCGCCGACGACGCGCCGGTGGCCCGCAGGTACGCCATCAACTGCCCGCGCAGCACGGCGGTGACGGCGGCGAGGGCGTACCCGGTGCTCATCGCGTCACCCCCGCTCCGCGCAGGTACGACTCCAGTTCCGGCGCCGGGCCCGGGGCGACGGCGGGTGCCGGGGTGACCGTCGGGGCGGTGACCGGCGGGGGCGTCGCCGGATTCCGCTGCGGGGTGAGACGGACCTCGATCCGACCGATGTGCACGTGCACGGCGACCGGCTCCGGTGCCCGCGCGTCGGCCCGGGTGACAGGCGTCCGGTGGGCGGGCGGGGAGGTCGGCGCGACGTGGGTCACCGGCACGGCGGG
>NZ_JBMDWU010000101.1:0-2020 GCF_048594385.1 Micromonospora sp.
GAGAAGAGCAGCACCGGCCGCTCCATCTCGGCGACCACCTCACGCATCACGAAGATGCTCTCCGCCTCCAACTCGTCGAGCTGGGAGACCTGGTACGCAGCCGATCCGCTGCTCATCGCGGGTCCTTTCCGGGGTGGGGGACGGGGGAACCGGAGGTGGCCGCCGTGCCGGCCAGTTGCCGCCGCAGCGCGGCGAGCAGCGGCACGGCCAGCTCGCCGCGACAGACCAGCAGGTCCGGCAGCCGGGGGTCCGCCTCGTTGTAGGTCAGCGCGGAACCGTCGATGCGGGACGCGTGGAACCCGGCGGCCGTGGCCACCGCCACCGGCGCGGCGGAGTCCCACTCGTACTGGCCGCCCGCGTGGATGTAGGCGTCCACGTCACCGGTCACCACCGCCGCGATCTTCGCCCCCGCCGAACCCATCGGCACCAGTTCCGCGCCGACCTCCTCGGCCAGCGCGGCCAGGAACGCGGGGGGACGGCTGCGGCTGGCCGCCAGCCGGATCATCCCGTCGGACGGGGAGGGCGCGGCCGGCAGCGCGTCGGCGACGTCGGTGGTCAGCACCCGGCCCTGCGCCGGCAACGCGACCGCACCGGCGACCAGCCCGTGCGGGGTCGCCGCGTCGCGGGCCCAGAGCGCCACGTGCACCGCCCAGTCGGCGCGGCCCTGCTCGGAGAACTCCCGGGTGCCGTCCAACGGGTCGACGATCCACACCCGCTCGGCGGTCCGCCGGGACACGCCGTCGCCGGTGTCCACCAGCCGGGAACCATCGTCCTCCTCGGAGAGCACCGCGTCGGCCGGGCGGCACCGGGCCAGCTCGGCCCGCAGGAGGTCGTGGGCGGCTCGGTCACCGGCGGCCTTCAACGCGGCGGGGTCGGCGTGACCGTGGTCGGCGCGTACCCGTAGCAGCAGCTCACCGGCGTCGGCGGCGAGCCGGCGGGCGAGCGCCACGTCGGATTCGGCGATGGTGGGGTCAACCATGGCAACTCCTCGACCTGTCGGGTACGCGGACGGTGGGGGTGCGGGTGGTCACTGGACGGCCCGGCGTGTGAAGCAGCGGACGCTGACCCAGGTCAGGACGACGGCCACCCCGGTCAGCACGGTCAGGCACACCCACGCCGGCAGGTGCGGCACGCCGGGCAGCAACGCCCCGCGCACCCCCTCGGAGACGTACGTCATCGGGTTGAGCGCGGTGACCACCTGGTACCAGGGCACCGACGACAGCCGGGGCCACGGGTAGTGGATGCAGCCGGTCCAGATGATCGGGGTGAGGATCACCGAGAAGGTCACGTTGATCCGCTGCACCGGCAGGGTGGTGGCCAGGCTCATCCCGATCGCCCCGCCGATCCACGCCCCGAGCAGCGCCACCACGAACGCCAGCGGCAGCCCTGCCGGCCGCCACGGCGCGGAACCGACCATCAGCGCGCCGAGCGGATAGATCAGCACGGCCGCGAGCAGCCCTCGGATGGTGGCGATCACCAGCTTGCCGATCGCGACGTACCCGGTCGGCAGGGGCGCCATCAACCGGTCCTCGATCTCCATGGTGAAGCCGAACTCCTTCACCAGCGGCAGGGCCACGCTCTGCAACGCGGTGGTGAGGGCGGCCAGGGCGATGATGCCGGGCAGGAACACGTCGGCGAAACCGCGCCCGACGAGGCCCTGGCTGCCCAGCACGGTGTCGAAGACGAACAGCATGAACAGCGGCGTCAGTCCGACCTGGACCAGGATGACCCAGA
Organism: Micromonospora sp.; assembly: GCF_048594385.1. Classification (NCBI taxonomy): domain Bacteria; kingdom Bacillati; phylum Actinomycetota; class Actinomycetes; order Micromonosporales; family Micromonosporaceae; genus Micromonospora; species Micromonospora sp. The sequence continues at coordinate 1,735 of NZ_JBMDWU010000101.1, forward strand.
GTTCCCGGCCGGTGACCATCAGGTCGCGGCGCAGCACCGCGGCGAACACCCGCCCGGTCCCGGGCCGGGAGGGTGGGGTGGCCGTCGGGCGCAGCGGGGTCGGGGTGTCGAGAGCGGTCACCTCGGTTGCCTTCCGGTGAGTTCGATGAAGACGTCCTCCAGGCTGGGTTCGCCGACGTCGACGGCGTTGACCGCCGCCTGGCGGGCGGCGAGCACGGTCACCGCCGGGCCGAGCAGCGTCGCGGGATCGCCGGCCAGGTGCAGGCGGATGCGCAGCCGGCCGCGA
>NZ_JBMDWU010000102.1:0-11028 GCF_048594385.1 Micromonospora sp.
GGGGGGGGGGGTCTCGGTGTGCATCCCGCCCCCCGCCCCCCCGCCCCCCCCCGGGCCCCGCCCCCCCCGGGGGGGGGGGGCGGCGCGGACCCGACGGCAGCCGGGCATTTACATTTAACAAACTTAACTGCTAGCCTCCCCGCCATCGACGAGGAGGTATGTCATGCGACTTCGACCAGGGACGACGGCCGTACTGGCCGGCGCGGTGCTGCTCGCCGCCGCGCTGCCCGCCGCGAACGGCGTCGCCGCGCCGGCCACCGTCACCGCCGGCACCCTCGCGGCCTGCTCCGCACCGGCCTGGGCCGAGGGCGTCAGCTACCCGGCGGGCACCCGGGTCAGCTACCTCGGCCGCCTCTACGAGTCGCTGGTGACCCACACCCCGCCGGCCGGCGCCGGCTGGAACCCGGCCGCCGTGCCGGCGCTCTGGCGCGACCTCGGCGTCTGCACCGGCACCCCCGCCCCCACCCCGACGCCCACCCGGCCCCCGTCGCCGACCCCCACCCCCACCCGGCCCCCGACCCCGACACCCACCCCCGGCACGACCACGCCGCCGCCCGACGGCACGGGCTGCGCGCTGAAGTCCCGTCCGGCCGGCAAGGTGCTCCAGGGCTACTGGGAGAACTGGGACGGCGCGGCCAACGGCGTCCACCCGCCGCTGGGCTGGATACCGATCACCGACGCCCGGATCACCGGGCACGGCTACAACGTGGTCACCGCCGCCTTCCCGGTGATCCGCGCCGACGGCACGGTGCTCTGGGAGGACGGGATGGACGCCACCGTCCGGGTGCCCACCCCGACCGAGATGTGCCAGGCCAAGGCCGCCGGGCTGACCCTGCTGCTGTCGATCGGCGGGGCCACCGCCGGCATCGACCTCGGCTCGGCGGCCGTCGCGGACCGGTTCGTCGCCACCGTCGTGCCGATCCTCAAGCGGTACCACTTCGACGGCATCGACATCGACATCGAGACCGGGCTGACCGGCAGCGGCGACATCACCCGGCCGTCCCCGTCGCAGGCGAACCTGATCCGCATCATCGACGGGGTGCTGGCCCAGATGCCGGCCGGCTTCGGCCTGACCATGGCCCCGGAGACCGCCTACGTCACCGGCGGCAGCGTCACCTACGGCTCCATCTGGGGGGCGTACCTGCCGGTCATCAAGCGGTACGTCGACAACGGGCGGCTCTGGTGGCTGAACATGCAGTACTACAACGGCAGCATGTACGGCTGCGCCGGTGACTCGTACCCGGCCGGGACGGTGGCGGGCTTCACCGCCCAGACCGACTGCCTCAACGCCGGCCTGGTCGTCCAGGGCACCACCATCCGGGTCCCGTACGACAGGCAGGTGCCCGGCCTGCCCGCGCAGCCCGGTGCCGGCGGCGGCTACCTCGCGCCGGCCTCGGTGGCGCAGGCGTGGAACACCTACCGGGGCGGCCTCAAGGGGCTGATGACCTGGTCGGTGAACTGGGACGGCTCCAAGGGCTGGACCTTCGGCGACAACGTCCGCACGCTCCAGGGACGCTGAGCCCGACGGGTCGGGGCCCCGCCCGCAGCGGGGCCCCGCCCGGCGGGAGCATTCCGGGAATGACAGCCGACCCCGTACCCGCGCCGCCGATGACCTACCGGCAGGTCCTCACCACCCGCAACGTGCCCCAGCTACTGCTGTCGGCCTCGTTGTCCCGCCTGGCGTCCGAGATGCTGTTGTTCGTCGTCGTGCTCTACGTCCTCGCGCGGTTCCGTTCCCCGGTCCTGGCCGGGTTGAGCGGGTTCTTCCTGACCCTGCCCGGCTTCCTGGTCAGCCCGATGGCCGGCGCGCTGCTCGACCGGGTGGGCGCCGCCCGCGCGGTCATCCTGGACAACCTCGTCAGCGCCGTCCTCATCGGTCTGATCGCGCTGGCCTCCGTGGGCGGCCGGCTCACCCCCGCCGTGCTGCTGACCCTGCTGGGGCTCTTCTCGTTGACCAGCCCGCTCAGCGCGGGCGGGATCCGGACGCTGATCCCCCGGTTCGTGCCCGACGACGCCTACGACCGGGCCAACGCGCTGGACCTCAGCACCTACTCGGTCATCGAGGTCGTCGGTCCGCTGGTCGGCGGTGCCGTGATCGCGCTGATCGGCCCCGACCCGGCGCTGGTGCTGGTGGTCGCGATGTACGTCCTGGCCGCGCTGAGCCTGCTGCTGCTGCGAGGGTCGGCCGCCGAACCGCCCCGGACGCGGCGTCGGCACCTGCTGCACGAGGCGTGGGAAGGCGTCAGTTATCTCGTCCGCGACGCCACCCTGCGCGGTCTCGCCCTGTCCTACTCCTGCTACCAGGTCACCTTCGGCATCCTCGTCGTGGCGGTGCCGGTCTCGGTGGCCCAGCGGGTCGGCGGCGCAGGGCACACCGAGCAGTACGCCGGCGCGCTCTGGAGTCTGGTGGGTCTGTGTGGTGCGGCCGGTGCGCTGGCCGCCGGACGACTGCTGCGGGCCGGCCGCGAACGGCTGCTGCTGATCGTCACCACGGTGCTGTCCGCCGTCGCGATCTACCCGTCGGGCGCCATCGCGACGCTCGCCACCCTGGCGGTCGGGCTGGCGCTGTTCGGCCTGCTGGAGGGCGCCCTCAACGTGGGTGTGCTGTCGCTGCGGCAACGGCGGACCGATCCCGCCCGGCTGGGCCGGGTCATGACGGTCTCCATCAGCGTCAACCTGATCGGGTTCCCGGTCGGCACCGCGCTCGGCGGGGTCCTGGTCGAGCGCTCCGGGTCGCTCGCGTACGCGGTCGCGGCGGGCTTCGCGCTCCTCGCGGCGCTGTGGGGCGCCCTGGTCATCCCCCGCGAGCCGGCCGGGACACCCCCGGTCAGAGCCGGGCGCCCACGTCGACGCCGTTGGCGGGGCGCAGGAAGTCCGACGTCGGGACGGATCCGTCGGCGGCCCGGGGGCCGGTGACCGTCGACGGGTCGGTGCTGGCCAGTGGCCAGGTGCCGCCGAGGTCCCAGGAGTTGCCGGCCCCGGTCGAGGAGCCGGGCGACACCTCCGGGGAGTTGCCGACCGCGAGGTTGCGGTGCAGCTGGGCGGCGGAGTGGGAGACGTCGAAGCCGGCCTTGCCGTTGCGCCACGCGGTGTTGCGGTCGAAGACCAGCGCGCCCGGGTTGCCGTTGTCGATGAAGCCGCCGGCCGAGTTGCCCCAGGCCATGCTGTTGCGGGTGACGTGGTCGACGGCGGGGCGGGGATCGTTGCCACCGCCGTGCTTGAAGCCGTTGCCGTCACCTGCGTAGTCGGGCAGGTCCCAGTAGTTGTAGCCGTTGTCGTAGGCGACGCTGTCCTCGATCAGGATGGGCGACAGGAACAGCCAGGCGTCGAACCCGTCGTCGGAGTTGCGCCACAGCCGCGCGCCGCGTACCTGGTTGTCGAGGCCCGAGCCCTCCTTGATGGCCAGTCCGTCGGCGCTCTCGCCGTTCTTGCGGGGGTCCCGGTTGCCGTAGCTGTCCAGGTTGACGATCCGGTTGCCGCTGGACGCGCCCTGCAGGTGCAGGCCGGACTCGTAGTTGTCCCGGGTGACCAGACGCTCGTACCTGCCGTAGTTGGTGTCCACCCCGAAGATCCCGTACGGACCGTGGACGATCTCCAGGCCGACGAACCGCCACCAGTCCGCCTCGACGTGCAGCACACCCCGGTCGGCGCGGGGGATGCTGGCACCCACCGCGGCCGGCGTGTACGGCATGTTCTCGCCGTCGATGACCACCTTCTCGCCCTGGTAGCTGGTGAGGGTGATCGGGTGGTACCCGGTGCCGTCCTTGAGGATCTTGATGGTGCTGGTGGGCGCGTAGGTGCCGCCGCGTACCGCGATGGTGGTGCCGGGCTGGGCCAGGTCGTGCGCGCGTTGGATGGTGCGCAACGGCCGGGCCAGCGTGCCGGGGTTGGCGTCGTCGCCGTCGGTGGCCACCACCAGCACGACGGTCCCGGGCGGCGGCACGGTGGGTGGCGGGGTCAGCGGTGGTGTGGTGGCCGGCGGGGTGCTGCTCGGTGGCGGGGTGTCGTTGTGGACCGGCGGTGTGGTCGGCGGGATGTCGACGTTGCTGACCAGGACGTCGTCGAAGGACGCCGACGAGTATGTGGTCTGCACCCCGATCCGGCCGGCCCCGATCAGCGGGTTGGTGACCTCGCCGACGAAGACCCCGTCGACGCGGCCCCGCACGGTGCTGCCGGTGACCTCGACGGCGAGGGTGTGCCAGGTGCCGGTGGCCACCGGGTGGGAGATGCCGGCCAGCACGGTGACCGTGCCGCCGTTCACCGCCTGCAACTGCGCCCGGTCGTCGGGCAGCAGCGCCAACCGGTAGTAGCGCGTCGACCCGGCCGCGCGGGCCAGCAGGCCGACCTGGCTGCCGGGGCCGAGGCTGAGCGGCTTCACCCGGGCCTGGACGGTGTAGTCGGTCCAGCCGGCGTTGCCGGCGAAGAGCCGGGCGTTCCCGCTGCCCGCGTCGGACTGCCGCAGCGCCGGGGATCCGTCGGTGACGACACCCCACGTCCCACCCGACCGGGACCAGCCGGCGGTGTCGCCGTCGGTGAAGTCGTCGCTGAACATGGTGGCGGCCGAGGCGGTGGTTGCCGGCCCGGCCAGCAGGGCGGCCGTGGCGGTGAGCACGGCGGCGACCAGCGGGGCCAGCCGGTGCAGCGGGGACGGGCGCATGGGGCGTACCTCCGGCGGGGTGGGCGGCGCGGAGCAAGAATGCGCTTTCCGGACGATACGAGAGGGCATCGACATCCGTCAACCTGGCAGGGTCGACCCGACCGGAGGTCCAACGACGCGGCGGCCGACCCCCGGGGAAGGGGATCGGCCGCCGTGGTCAGCCCGGCGTCACCGCCAGGTGTCGTTGGCGCTCCACGAGCCGGTGGACCCGACGGTGCCGCTACGGTTGCCACCGGACTCCCAGGTCACCGTGCCGTTCGGGTTCTTCTTGAGGTACTTGTACTCGAACGTCGTGTTCGCCGGCAGGGCGACCGTGGCCCGCCACAACGGGTAGGCGGCCGAGGAGAGCGCCACCGCGTTGGCCGGGTTCCACGAGCCCAGCGCCGCGACGCCGCCCACCACGTAGACGTTCTGCCCGTACGTGGTGGTGGCGTTGACGGTGAACGACGCCCCCTGGGTGCCGGCCGGGTCACCCCGGAAGGTGTCGGTCACCGAGGAGGTGCCGCCGCTCGGCGTGGTCAGCGTCCGGTTGCTCCCCGACTCCCAGGTCACGACGCCGGCCGCGGTCTTCTTGAGGAACTTGAACTCCACCGTCGAGGACGCCGGCAGGGTGACCACCGCCCGGTACGTCCCACCGCCCTGCGCGGTCAGCGGGACGGCGGCGGCCGGGGCCCACGAGCCCAGCGCCGGGACGCTGCCGACGACGTAGGCGCTCTGGTCACCGGTCAGCGTGGCGGTCACGGTGAAGGTGGTGGCGACCGTGCCGGCCGGCGCGGTCGGCGTCGGCGTGGCGCTGGCGGTGGGCGTCGGGGTGGCCGTGGGGGTGGTCGACGGGCCGCCCTTCGCGTTGACGTGCAGCGCCACCGCGCCGTTGGCGGGGATCTGCACGGTGGCCCGGCCTCCGCTGACGGTCACCGTGGTGCCGGTGCAGCCGGCCGTGCCGCGCGCTCCGGAGATCACGTCGCAGTACGACCCGTCGGCCAGGCCGGTGGTGAAGGTGGCGGTGGTGGCGGAACCGGAGTCGTTGATCCCGATCCAGGCCCGGTCGCCCCGGTGGAAGCCGATGACGTTGCTGTTGACCACGGTGAAGTCGGAGACGCTCCTGACCGACTTCGCGGCGTTCGCCCAACCGACCATGCCCTTGATCCCGGTGGACCGGGTCAGGCAGTTCCAACTGCCGCCGCAGACGGTGTCGGTGACGTACCCGTTGCCGTCGGCGGGTGGCGACTGGTTGCGGTTGGACCAGGTGAAGCTGTCGTAGACCGACGGCTTGCCGTGCGGGTAGGCCAGCGCGAAGTAGTTGGCCAGCACGTAGTCGCTGCCGTCGCGGTAGGACAGCACCACCCCGTCGCGTTCCAGGTCGTGGTTGGTGACCATGGCGAACACGTTGGCGCTGGGCGCGTCGAGGTTCCAGCCGCCGACGTTGGCCAGGTTGGCGATCGAGCCCTGGAACGCGGACTTCAGGCCCTTGGCGTACCCGAAGTCGAGCACGTCGCCGTTGCCGGTGAAGGCGCGCGCCTTGAGCGCGTCGTTGCTGGCCCCGTCGAAGATCTCCTGGGCGACGTACGGTCGCTTGTTCTCGGCGGTGGTGTTGCGCACCTTGCCGAGGATCGCGGCGAAGTCGTCCTTCTTGACGTGCTTGACCGCATCCACCCGGAAGCCGTCGACACCGAGGCCGACCAGGTCGTTGAGGAAGCCGGCGATCTTGGTGCGGACGCTGTCCTTCTCGGTGTAGAGGTCGGTCAGGGACAGCAGCTCGCAGCTGGTCACCTGGGCCTCGTTGTTCCAGTCGTTGATCGCACCGGAGGTCGGGCAGTTGTCCCCCGGGCGGTGGAAGTCGCCGGTGCCGTAGGGCACGGCGGGGAAGCTGTAACCGGGGCCGGAGAAGTCGGTGCCGGCGTACCCGACGACCGACTCGGGGTTGTTGGCGCCGGCCATGTGGTTGACCACCGCGTCGACGTACACCCGCACGCCGGCGGCGTGGCAGGTGGTGACCATGTCGGCGAACTGCTGCCGGGTGCCGAACCGGCTCTCCAGCCGGTAGGAGACCGGCTGGTAGACCTCGTACCAGGGGTGGACGCCGTCGGCGCTGCTCGGCAGGCTGACCGACTCCTGCGGCGGGGCGACCTGCACCGCGCCGTAGCCGGCCGGGCCGAGGTGGTCGGTGCACGCGGCGGCGACGGAGCGCCAGTTCCATTCCCAGAGGTTGGCGGTGACCTCGCTGTCGTTGAGGGCGACGGCGGCGGAGGCGGGAACGGTGGCCGGCAGAGCGCTCAGGCCGGCGAGGGAGGTGGCGGTGACGGCGAGGGCGAGGAGACCCCGTCGCAGACGGGCTCCCCGGGAGACGCGGGGTGTGGACATCGGGAGTGGACCTACTTCCGGGGGTCGAAGAGGCGCTTGGCGGTGGGACGGCCGTCCGGTGGAGAAGACGATGCGGCATCGATGAAAGGTTTTGCAAGACCTTGCGGCAAACTTTTCGACATCCGCCGGCAATGATCCGTAAGGAGTTGCAGCGTGCGGTGTTCCGGCCACCCGACGTCGCCCGCGCTCCACACCGGGGTTTGCCCTGCGTCGCGCCGGGAACCCGGCGTCGTCCGTACCGTGACGAGGGGGTGCCGTGACCCGTCCGCCCACCGGCCGGGCCGGCACCGCATGGCACCGGTGACCACGTCGTTACGCCGGGGCCTGCGGCCGGTCACCGAGTCCACCCGGGTCAGCACCGCCGAGGTCTTCTTCGACCTGGTGTTCGTCTTCGCGTTCCTCCAGGTCACCACCCTGATGATCGCCGAGGACAACGACCTGGGCGTGCTGCACGGGCTGCTCGTGCTGAGCCTGCTGTGGTGGTCCTGGTCGCTGTTCGCCTGGCTCGGCAACCGGGTACGCGCCAACTACGGCATCGCCCGGCTCACCCTGCTGGCCACCACCCCGGTGATGTTCGTGCTCGCCGTCACCACCCGGGAGGCGTTCCAGGACTCACCGGGCGGGATCGACACGCCGCTGTGGTTCGTGGGCTGCTATCTCGCCGTACGGTGCTGCTACCTGATCCTGCGGCTGTACTCCTCGCCGCAGCTGCGGGCCCGCGACGTCCTTGCGCTCACCGTGCCCCCGGTCGTGGCAGCCGGGCTGCTGACCGGCGCGGCGCTGCTGCCGCGCACCGCGCTGCCCACCGACCGGATGCTCGCCGCGCAGGTGCTGCTGTGGGTGCTGGCCGGCATCGTCGACTATGTCGCCGGCCAGGCCCTGCCGCTGCCACCACGCATGATCTTCTCTGCCCGGCACTGGACCGAACGGCACAACCTGATCGTCATCGCCGCCCTCGGGGAGGTGTTGATCGCGGTCGGCATCGCCGGCTCACAGCTGACCAACTCGATCGGCCTGCTGACCGCCTCCGCCCTCGCGGTGGTGGTGGCGGGCGCCCTTGAGTGGATCTACATCGACCTGTCGACGCTGGTCGGTGAGCACGCCCTGCGCGCCGCCCCACCGGCCGAACGGGTCGTGCTCGCCCGGGACTGCTACTCCTTCCTGCACCTGCCGATGATCGCCGGCATCATGCTGCTGGCCCTGGGGTTCAAGCACATGCCCTCCCTCGTCGGGGAGGCCGACACCTACACCGGCGGCCAGCCCCTGGACCACACCGGCCGCTACGCGCTGTACGGCGGCGTGGTCACCTTCCTGCTCGCCCACGCGACGTTCCAGTGGCGGCTCAGCCGTACCTGCCGGAACCTGATCTGGCCCCGGCTGGTCGCCGCCGCGACGCTGCTCGCCCTGCTGCCGGCCACCGCCGGCATCCCCGCCCTACGGGCGCTGGCCTGGCTGGCCCTGGTCTGCCTGGCCACCGCGGTCACCGAGTACCTGGTCAGCCGCAGCGAACGACGTCGGCTACGCCGGGCCCTCGTCGACGAGCACGAGGCCAGTTGCCCGCACGGGCCGGGCCGGGCGGTCTCCTGACCGGTCCGGCCGCCCACGTCGGCATCCGACGCGGACGGCCGGACCGGCGGATCACCGCCGGTCAGCGTCCCGGCGTCGGGGTGCTCACATCGGGTTCCAGCCGTCGCTGCCGGCAAGGTAGCGCTGCGGCGTGTAGGTGGCCGCCTGGGCGTCACTGAGCTGGGGACGGTTGCCGTTGGTGCCGGCGCCGGGCCCGGTGTTGCGGTACTCGCGGAACCGCGCGTTCTGCCACACGTTGCCGGACATGTCGGTCCAGGGCTGGGCGGTCTTCATGGTCGCGCTGAGCGTCGACTCGCGGTAGAGGACCTGGGCGTCCGGCCCCCACGGGCGGCCGAGCTGGGTGGTGTTGTTCGTCGCCCCGGTGATCGTCGACCGGTAGATCAGCATCCCGTACGTCTTGCTGGCCGGCGTCCGGGCGGCGGTGATCGGTCCACCGGTCGACCGCTTCTCGTAGATCGAGGTGCCGTCGATGACGATCGTGCCGCCGCCGAAGATGAAGTCGACGGTGCCCTCCACGTAGGAGCCGACCACGTACGCCCGGGTCTTGTCGTTGACCAGGAAGGTGTCCTGGTCACCGAGGAGCCGGACGTTGCGCAGCACCGCCCGGTCGGCGTTCAGGTGCAGCGCCACCGCCTGCTGGTCGACCCCCGAGGAGTTCTCCACGAAGTCGTTGGCGATGGTCAGGTTCTCGGCGACGAAGTTCGCCCCGTCGACGAACATGCTCGCGCTGTTGAAGGTGCCGTAGGTCGTGCCGTCCGGCTTGCGGGTGCCGGCGGAGTTGTTGAAGACGAGCACGACGTTCGACGGTGCCGTGCCGAGGCCCCGCAGGGTGACGTTGGTCTTGTTCGACGCCACCCGGACGACCTCGCGGTAGGTGCCCGGCTTGATGGTGATCGTGGTCCGGCTGGAACTGTTCGCCGGCACCGCGTCGATGGCGGCCTGCACCGTGCGGTACCTGCCGGTGCCGTCCGAGGCGACCGTCGGCGTCCCGCTGGTCGGCGGTGGGGTGGTCGGCGGAGGCGGGGTGGTGGGTGGCGGCGTCGTCGGGGGCGGGGTGGTGGGTGGCGGGGTGGTCGGCGGTGGCGGGGTGGTCGGCGCGGCGGTGGTGGGGGTGGTCGTCCCGGTGCAGGCCGTGCCGTTGAGCGTGAAGCCGGCGGGGTCGGGGTTGCTGCCGGTCCAGGTGCCGTTGAACCCGACGTCCACCACGCCGCCGGTGCCGATGGCGGCGTTGTAGTCGAGGTTGGTGGCGACGACGGCGCCGCTGGCCGGGCTGGCGGTGAAGCCCCACGCGCTGGTGATGGTCTGCCCGGCGGGGAAGGTCCAGCCGAGCCGCCAGCCGTTGACGGGGTCACCCAGGTTCTTGATCGAGATGGCGGCGGTGAAGCCACCGGTCCACTGGGCGCCGACCTGGTAGGTGACCTGACAGCCGGCGGCGGCCTGCGCCGAGACGGCGGTGACGACACCGGCGACGAGGGTGGTGGTGACGGCGGTGGCGACGATCGACGCCGCCCGCCGGGTGCGATTTCTCACGAGCGAACTCCCCGGGGTATCCGAACACGGACCGCCGTGGGAGCGCTCACACGAGCCTCGCACACCCGGTCTCCGCTGTAAAGCGTCACCGACCGGGCACTCCCGGTGGGCGCGGGCCCGTCCGGTCACCCGGTGCTGATCATCCTGTCGGTCGGGCCTGTTACGGTCGCGCCGCTGTCACACCAGTCGAGCCGGAGGTAGGCGTGATCCGTTCGCACTTGTCGTCGTTCGCCGGAATGCCGGTGGTCCCCTTCACACCGGGGATGACACTGCCCGACGATCCGTCGGCCGTCGCCTGGCGGCTGGAGGTCGAGGACTTCGAGGCCGAGCCGGAGGAGTTCGCCGGCCTGGTCGCGGCGCTGCGGGCGGAGGTGCCCGGCGAGTCGGTCCGCGCCCTGGTGATCGGCGAGTGGGGCTCGGCGTACGAGCGGGCCCTCCCGGTCGACCTGCTGGCCGACGCCGCGAAGGACTGGACCGCCCTGCGCGCGGTGTTCCTGGCCGACCTGGTCAGCGAGCAGTGCGAGATCTCCTGGCTCACCCACGGCGACCTCACCCCGCTGCTGACCGCCTACCCGCAGCTGGAGACGCTGTGGGTACGCGGGGCCAACGAGCTGACCCTGCAACCGGTGCGCCACACCGGGCTGCGGGAGCTGGGCTTCCAGACCGGCGGCCTGCCCGGTGCGGTGACCCGCGCGGTGGGCGACAGCGACCTGCCCGCCCTGCGCCGGCTCGACCTGTGGCTCGGCCGGCAGGACTACGGCGGCGACACCGGCGTCGACGACCTGGCCGCGATCCTGACCGGCGACCGGCTGCCCGCGCTGCGGCACCTGGCGGTCTGCAACGCCGAGTTCGCCGACCACGTCGCGCGGGCGGTGGCCACCGCCCCCGTGGTG
>NZ_JBMDWU010000103.1:0-23581 GCF_048594385.1 Micromonospora sp.
CGAGAGCGCGTCCGAGCACGTCGGGCCCGGTGCGGGCGGCGTGCCGGAGGGAACGCGCCGAAATCCGTGAACCAATATGTGGGATCAGTTGACTCATCGCGTGAGATGCGTCAGGCTTGGCCCATGTCGTCGAACCGGTCGCTGCGAGTACTTACCTGAGCGCACTCTCCCGCTGTCGAGAGTGCGCTGGCCCCGTGCATCTGCACGAGGGCCGTTTTTATTGCCGTCGGAACCACCGGGGCGGGCCACCGCCCCCGTCGCACCTGTCGTAGCAGCTCCACCCAACTCCAGCCGAAGGCCTGAACCGCCATGACGAGACCCACGCCAGAGACCCTCGCCCACTCCGCCCGGCGGGCCCGTACGGTCACCGAGCCGGCCGGCGACGCCGACCACACCACCCCGCCGCGCGCCGCCGCGCCGGCCACCCCGGCCGTACGGCCGTCCGGGCCGGTCCCGGTCTCCGGTGCCGGCTCCCTGGTGCGGTCGTTGGAGGCGCTCGACGTCGACGTCGTCTTCGGCATCCCCGGCGGGGCGATCCTGCCCGCCTACGACCCGCTCTACGACTCCTCGGTGCGGCACATCCTGGTCCGGCACGAGCAGGGCGCGGGACACGCCGCCACCGGGTACGCGCAGGCCACCGGCCGGGTGGGCGTCTGCATCGCCACCTCCGGGCCGGGCGCGACGAACCTGGTCACCCCGATCGCCGACGCGTACATGGACTCGGTGCCGATCGTCGCGATCACCGGTCAGGTGGCCCGACCGATGATCGGCACGGACGCCTTCCAGGAGGCGGACATCCAGGGCATCACCCTGCCGATCACCAAGCACAACTTCCTGGTGCAGAACGCCGAGGAGATCCCGCAGGTGCTCGCCGAGGCGTTCCACCTGGCGGCGACGGGGCGTCCCGGCCCGGTGCTGGTCGACATCCCCAAGGACGTCCTGCAGGCGGCGACCACCTTCTCCTGGCCGCCCACCCTGGACCTGCCCGGCTACCGGCCGACCCTGCACCCGCACGGCAAGCAGATCCGGGAGGCGGCGCGGCTGATGAGCGGTGCCCGCCGGCCGGTGCTCTACGTCGGCGGCGGGGTGCTCAAGGCCGGTGCGACCGAGTCGCTGCGCCAGCTCGCCGAGCTGACCGGCATCCCGGTGGTGACCACGCTGATGGCGCTGGGCGCGTTCCCCGACTCGCACCGTCAGCACCTGGGCATGCCCGGCATGCACGGCACCGTCGCCGCCGTCTACGGCCTGCAGAAGGCCGACCTGATCGTGGCGCTGGGGGCCCGGTTCGACGACCGGGTGACCGGCAAGCTCGACTCGTTCGCCCCGGACGCCACGGTGGTGCACGCCGACATCGACCCGGCCGAGATCGGCAAGAACCGGCACGCTGACGTCCCGATCGTCGGTGACGCCAAGCACGTCATCGACGAGCTGATCGCGGCGGTGACCACCGAGCAGAAGGCCGGCCGTCGGACCGACCTGCACGACTGGTGGCACCAGCTCGACGACCTGCGCGAGCGGTACCCGCTGGGTTACGACGAGCCGGCCGACGGCACCCTGTCCCCGCAGTACGTGATCAAGCGGCTGGGCGAGATCGTCGGCCCGGACGCGATCTACGTGGCCGGGGTCGGCCAGCACCAGATGTGGGCCAGCCAGTTCATCTCGTACGAGAAGCCGGGCACCTGGCTCAACTCCGGCGGCCTCGGCACCATGGGGTACGCCGTCCCGGCGGCGATGGGCGCGAAGGCCGGCCGGCCGGACACGGTGGTGTGGGCGGTGGACGGCGACGGCTGCTTCCAGATGACCAACCAGGAGTTGGCCACCTGCGCGCTGGAGGGCATCCCGGTAAAGATCGCGGTGATCAACAACGGCAACCTGGGCATGGTGCGGCAGTGGCAGACCCTGTTCTACGAGGGGCGCTACTCCAACACCGAGCTGGGCACCCACAAGCACCGCATCCCGGACTTCGTCAAGCTGGCCGAGGCGCTCGGCTGTGTCGGCCTACGCTGCGAGAACGCCGAGGACGTCGACAAGACGATCGAGGCGGCGATGGCGATCACCGACGCACCTGTCGTGATCGACTTCACGGTCGGCAAGGACGCGATGGTCTGGCCGATGGTGGCCGCCGGCACCAGCAACGACGAGATCATGTTCGCCCGGGGCGTCCGCCCGACGTTCGACGAGGACGACATCTGAGATGAGTGACCGATTCCCCGGGACCGTGCGCGGGCACGGCCCGACCGAGCGAAGCGAGACGGTGGCATGACCCTGCACACCCTGTCCGTGCTGGTGGAGAACAAGCCGGGTGTCCTGGCCCGGGTCTCCGGCCTGTTCTCCCGGCGCGGCTTCAACATCGACAGCCTGGCCGTCGGTGAGACCGAGAACCCCGACGTCTCCCGGATCACCATCGTGGTCAACGCCGACTCGTCGCCGCTGGAGCAGGTCACCAAGCAGCTCAACAAGCTGGTCAACGTACTGAAGATCGTCGAGTTGGACCCGCAGGTCTCGGTGGCGCGGGAGCTGCTGCTGGTCAAGGTCCGCGCCGACCGCGCCGCCCGCGCGCAGGTGCTGGAGACGGTCGCCCTGTTCCGGGCCCGGGTGGTCGACGTCGCGCCGGACACCCTCACCGTCGAGGCGACCGGCACCCCCGACAAGCTCGACGCGCTGCTGCGTGACCTGGAGCCGTTCGGGATCAAGGAGATGGTCCAGTCCGGCACGGTGGCGATCGGGCGCGGCTCGCGGTCGATCACCGCCGGCCCGGCGCTGCGCGCCGCCTGACCGCGCGCCCACCCGCCACCGCACACAGTCCACGACGGTCGACGAGACCGCCGTACGAAAGGGAAGTCAATGAGCGTTGAGGTGTACTACGACGACGACGCCGACCTGGGCCTGATCCAGGGCCGCAAGGTCGCCGTGATCGGGTACGGCAGCCAGGGCCACGCCCACGCGCTGTCGCTGCGCGACTCCGGTGTCGACGTGGTGATCGGCCTGCCGGCGGGTTCCAAGAGCCGGCCGAAGGCCGAGGAGCAGGGCCTGCGGGTGCTCACCCCGGCCGAGGCGGCGGCCGAGGCCGACGTGATCATGATCCTGGCGCCGGACACCGCCCAGCGGACCATCTACGCCGATTCGATCGCCCCCAACCTCGCCCCCGGCAAGGCCATCTTCTTCGGTCACGGCTTCAACATCCGCTACGGCCTGATCACCCCGCCGGCCGACGTGGACGTGGCGATGGTCGCCCCGAAGGGCCCCGGCCACCTGGTCCGCCGCCAGTACGTCGACGGCAAGGGCGTGCCCTGCCTGGTCGCCGTCGAGCAGGACGCCAGCGGCAACGCCTTCCCGCTCGCCCTGGCGTACGCCAAGGGCATCGGCGGCACCCGGGCCGGCGCCATCAAGACCACCTTCACCGAGGAGACCGAGACCGACCTCTTCGGCGAGCAGGCGGTGCTCTGCGGTGGCGCGGCGGCCCTGGTGCAGACCGGGTTCGAGGTGCTCACCGAGGCCGGCTACGCCCCCGAGGTGGCCTACTTCGAGTGCCTGCACGAGCTGAAGCTCATCGTCGACCTGATGTACGAGGGCGGCATCGCCCGGATGCGGTACAGCATCTCCGACACCGCCGAGTACGGGGACCTGTCCCGGGGCCCGCGCGTGGTCGACTCGCGGGTCAAGGAGGAGATGCGCAAGATCCTCGGCGAGATCCAGTCCGGCGAGTTCGCCCGCGAGTGGGTGGCCGAGGACGAGGCGGGCCGGCCGAACTTCGCCAAGTGGCGGGCCGAGGGCGCGGCGCACCCGATCGAGGAGACCGGGCAGAAGCTGCGCTCGATGATGAGCTGGGTGGACCGCCCGCTCACCGAGACCGCCTGACCCGTCGGTCCTGACCGGGCCGCCGGCGCCCTCGGGCGGGTCGCGGACCGGTCGACGTGGTCACGTGACGCGGTATGACGGGCAGGCATATTTATGCCTGCCAGTCATACCGCTTTCTGCGTGAGCACGTCCCTCAGCGGCCGGGGCCGGGCCGCTGCCGCCGCCGGATCCCGCCGCGCCGTCACCCGTCCCGCCGGTCGCCGTCGCGGTCCGCGGTGGCCGGTTCACCAGGCGGGATGGGGTGATCGATGCCTCATCGGCCCCGATCGGCCCCCGCTGCGCGCTCCCGGGCCGGATGAACGGGGGATGACAGGCGTGCGACAACCCTGTGTGAGGGCCCTCACCCCGCAGACCGGGACATGCCGGCCGGAGCGCCCCCTACCATCCTTGGTGAGGTGCGTGACCGGCACCTGACGGCCACGGCACGGATCGGCGAAGGGCGCATCGCGGCGCCCGGACGCCCCGGCCAACCTAATACGACGTCTACGAGGACCGATGAATCCTGTCGTACTGATCGCCGAAGAACTCGCCCCCGCCGCCATCGAGGTGCTCGCGCACGACTTCGACGTGCGCCACGTCGACGGCACCGACCGCCCGGCCCTGCTCTCCGCGCTGGCGGAGGCCGACGCGGTCATCGTGCGCAGTGCCACGCAGATCGACGCCGAGGCGATCTCCGCCGCGCCGCGCCTGAAGGTGGTCGCCCGGGCCGGCGTCGGGCTGGACAACGTCGAGGTCCCGGCCGCCACCGCGCGGGGCGTCATGGTCGTCAACGCCCCCACCTCCAACATCGTCTCCGCCGCCGAGCAGGCCGTCGCGCTGCTGCTCGCCGTGGCGCGCAACACCGCCAGCGCCAGCGCCGCGCTCAAGGCCGGCGAGTGGAAGCGGTCGAAGTACACGGGCGTCGAGTTGCAGGGCAAGACCGTCGGCGTGGTCGGCCTCGGCCGCATCGGGGTGCTGTTCGCCCAGCGGATCGCCGCCTTCGGCACCCGGCTGATCGCGTACGACCCCTACATCCAGCCGGCCCGCGCCGCCCAGCTCGGCGTCCGCCTGGTGGGGCTGGAGGAGCTGCTGCGGGAGGCCGACTTCATCTCGATCCACCTGCCGAAGACCCCGGAGACGGTCGGCCTGATCGGCGAGAAGGAGCTGGCGATCGTCAAGCCGGGCGTCCGGATCGTCAACGCCGCCCGGGGCGGCCTGGTCGACGAGCAGGCGCTGGCCGACGCGATCGCCGAGGGCCGGGTCGCCGGTGCCGGCGTCGACGTGTACGCCAAGGAGCCGTGCACCTCCTCGCCGCTGTTCGCCTTCGACAACGTGGTGGCCACCCCGCACCTGGGCGCGTCCACCCACGAGGCGCAGGACAAGGCGGGTCTGGCCGTGGCCAAGAGCGTCAAGCTGGCGTTGCAGGGCGAGTTCGTGCCGGACGCGGTGAACGTGCAGGCCGGCGGCGTCGTCGCCGAGGACGTCCGGCCGCTGCTGCCGCTGGCCGAGAAGCTGGGCCGGGCGTTCACCGCCGTGGCCGGCGGGGTGGCCGCCAGCGTCACCGTCGAGGTGCGCGGCGAGATCGTCAACCACGACGTGTCGGTGCTCAAGCTCGCCGCCACCAAGGGCCTGTTCAGCTCGGTGGTCGAGGATCAGGTCACCTACGTCAACGCGCCGCACCTGGCCGCCGAGCGGGGCGTCGAGGTGACCCTCGCCACCCAGGCCGAGACGGTCGACCACCCGAACCTGGTCACCGTGCGGGGCGCGCTGCCCGACGGTCGTACGGTCAGCGTCTCCGGCACGGTCGCCCACACCGGCGCCCGCGACGTCATCAAGCTGACCGAGGTGGACGGCTTCGACGTGGAGATCGGCGCGGAGGGCATCCTGCTCTTCCTGCGGTACGCCGACCGGCCTGGCGTGGTCGGCACCGTCGGCACGCTGCTCGGCGAGGCCGGCATCAACATCGCCGCGATGCAGGTGGCCCGTCGGGAGGCCGGCGGCGAGACCCTGATGACGCTCACCGTCGACCAGGCGCTCGGGGCGGACCTGCTCACCTCGGCCGCCGACTCGATCGGGGCGACCGCCGCGAGCGCGGCCGACCTGCGCGACGAGTAGTCGCACCCGCACGGTTCACCACGGAGGGCCCGGCCGCACGGCCGGGCCCTCCGTCGTCCACGCCCGAGCGTCGCGGGCGGTGGCCTCAGCGGGCGAGGCGCGACGGCGGCGGGTAGACCGAACCGTCCTGCGGGTCGAAGAGCATCAGGTCGTACTCGCCGGCCAGCCGCTCGATGTCGAGCAGCACCTGGTCCTCACACGTCGGTACGAGGTTCAGCGCCACGTGGTCGGCCGCCGCGTGCAGCGGCGACACCTCCCACGGGGTGCCCTGGTGGGCGGGCCGGTCGGGGTACGAGGCGGTGATGGCGCGGTAGAAGGCGACCACCCGCGGGTCCGGATACCGCTCGCCGTGCCGCCCCTCGTGGCACTGCCGCACCGCCGCCCGGACGTCCTCGGGCGTGGCCCCGTCGTGCAGGGCCCACACGCTCAGATCGAAACTCACGGCGGACAGCGTGCCATCACCCGGACGCCCGAGCGACACTGACCCGCCGTGATCGCCGCGAGTGGTCGAGAGTGTACGGAGGAACACGGTCCGCTGTGGAGACTCTTGCGTCGAGTTGCGTCGATTCGCTAGCGTACCGGAGCGGTCATCGGGAAAGTCGGAAGTCGGCCCGTCTTCGGGTGACGGGGCTGAGCGTCCGGCCGGCCGGTCCGCACCCCTCGAATGCGCGAGCCACGCGCACTCGTCGCTGACCGGCCCCCACGGTCGTTGCCGAGACCGTGGGGGCCGATCGCCGGCCCGTCGACCGCGCCACCCCGTGGACCCCCTCCACAGGTCGGCCGACGCGCCGCGACACCGCTCAGCGGCGTCGGTGGGCGAAGAGAGCCTGATAGGCCGAGTCGGCGCGGAACCACGAGAGTCCCACCGGCCCGGCCGCGTACAACGCGGTCGCGTAGGCGTCGGCCACCGCCAGGTCCGGGCCGACGACGGTCGCGGCGACCAGCTGTCCGGCCGGTTCGCCGGTGTGCGGGTCGACCACGTGTCCCTGCCGGCCGCTGACCCCGGAGGTGCCCACCGCGCC
This sequence comes from Micromonospora sp., assembly GCF_048594385.1. Classification (NCBI taxonomy): domain Bacteria; kingdom Bacillati; phylum Actinomycetota; class Actinomycetes; order Micromonosporales; family Micromonosporaceae; genus Micromonospora; species Micromonospora sp. Next base: position 6,975 of record NZ_JBMDWU010000103.1, read on the forward strand.
GGCCGTCATCTCCAGCACCAGCGGGGCCCGCCGGCTGTCGGTCGGGTGGTGCACCGCCACCCGCCACGGTCCGCCGTGCGCGGCGTGTCCGCGTACCGTCAGGTCGGCGCCGGAGAGCACCGCGTAGTCGTGGATGCCGGCGGCGCGCAACCGGGCCGCGGCCCGCTCCACCGCCCAGCCGTTGAGCAGGCCGCCGGGGTCGAAGCCGCCGGGGACGGCCCAGGCGTCGAACCAGCCGTCGGTGGCGGCCCGCATGGCCGCGCAGCGGTCGACCAGGTCGGTCAGCGGCGGGTACGACTCGGGGCTGATCTCGCCGCGCCGCAGCCGGGAGACCAGGCTCTGCGGCCGGTTCGGCCCGTAGGTGAGGTCGATCGCCCGCAGTTCGGCGACGGCGTCGCGCAGCGCGTCGCCGACCGCCCGGCGGCCCAGTTCCTCGGGGGCGTTGAGCAGGAGCGAGTATCCGGCGGTGCCGGTCCGGACGGAGTGCTGCACGGTGATCCGGCCACCGGACGGGTCACCGGCGGAGTCGAGGCGGTGGCTTCGGGTGCCCAGGCGCAGGTCGGGACGGCGGCGGGAGAACGCCTTCTGGTCCACCCAGCGGGTGCGCGGTTGCTCGTCCAGTCGGCCTGGCCCCCGCTGCTGTTCGGTCCGCATCTCGCTGCTCCTTCACCGACGGTGCCGCGGCGTCGCGGCCGGTCCGTCCCGGGCCCCCACGACCCGTCCTGCACCGACCCTAGGCAGTGGAGATGACCGCACCATGAATGCTGGCTGGGAGCCTGCTGAGCATTTCGCCCTCCCAGATGGTGGAAGGCGCGTACCGGGAGGCGGGACGGGGACGTACCGTTGCGCACAGCGGACGAGGTGAGGAGCAGCAGGTGGCACGGATCGCGGTGGTGGCCGGGGACGGGATCGGACCCGAGGTGGTCGCGCAGGCCCTCAAGGTCCTCGACGCCGTGCTTCCCGGCGTCGAGGCCACGCAGTACGACCTCGGCGCGGCGCGGTACCACCGCACCGGCGAGGTGCTGCCCGACTCGGTGCTGACCGAGCTGGCCGGCCACGACGCCATCCTGCTCGGTGCGGTGGGCGACCCCACCGTGCCGCCCGGCGTGCTGGAGCGCGGCCTGCTGCTGAAGCTGCGCTTCGCCTTCGACCAGTACGTCAACCTGCGCCCGTCCCGGCTCTGGCCGGGGGTTCCCGGCCCGCTGGCCACCGTCAAGCCGGGCGAGGTCGACCTGGTGGTCGTCCGGGAGGGCACCGAGGGGCTCTACGCCGGGGCCGGCGGCAGCCTGCACCGGGACACCCCGGCCGAGGTGGCCACCGAGGAGAGCCTGAACACCCGGCACGGGGTGGAACGGGTCATCCGGGACGCCTTCGCCCGCGCCGGTCGCCGTGAGCGGCGCAAGGTCACCCTGGTGCACAAGACCAACGTGCTGACCCACGCCGGCTCGCTGTGGGCCCGTGCCTTCGCGGCCGTCGCCGCCGAGCACCCCGACGTCGCCACCGAGTACCAGCACGTCGACGCCGCCGCCATGTTCCTGGTCACCCAGCCCCAGCGGTACGACGTGGTGGTCACCGACAACCTGTTCGGTGACATCCTCACCGACATCGCCGCCGCGGTCACCGGGGGGATCGGGCTGGCCGCCAGCGGCTGCATCAACCCCACCGGGGCGTACCCGTCGATGTTCGAACCGGTGCACGGCTCCGCGCCGGACATCGCCGGCAAGGGGGTCGCCGACCCGGTGGCCGCGGTGCTCTCCGCCGCGCTCCTGCTCGACCAGCTCGGCCACGCCGACGCCGCCGCCCGGGTGACCGGCGCGGTCGCCGCCGAGCTGGCCGCCCGGACGCCGGGTGTGGCGTTGCGCACCGACGAGGTGGGGGACCGGCTCGCCGCGCAGGCGGTGGCCTGACCCCTCGGGAGGTGGAGCTATCCACTGAACGACCGTTCGGGGTAGGTTTCTGGGACGTCAGCCCGGTGCGTGGTTCCCGCGCGCCGTCAAACCCGCAGGGAGGTCAGCGCGATGAGCGGTGGTGACATGCTCGATTTCGAGATCCGTCCGAATCCCGCGCCGGTATCCGCCGCCGAGCGGGCCGCCCTGTTGGTCGACCCCGGCTTCGGCCGGGTCTTCACCGACCACATGGTGACCATCCGGTACGCCGACGGCAAGGGCTGGTACGACCCCCGGGTCGAGGCCCGCGCGCCGATCCCGATGGACCCGGCCAGCGCCGTCCTGCACTACGCGCAGGAGATCTTCGAGGGGTTGAAGGCGTACCGCAGGGCCGACGGCTCGATCACCATGTTCCGGCCCGAGGCCAACGCCGCCCGGTTCATCGCCTCCGCCCGGCGGCTGGCCATGCCGGAGCTGCCGGCGGAACTGTTCGTCGAGTCGCTGCGCAAGCTGGTCGAGATCGACCGGGACTGGATCCCCGACGCCGCCGACGCCAGCCTCTACCTGCGGCCGTTCATGTTCGCCAGCGAGGTCTTCCTCGGCGTCCGACCGTCCCGCGAGTACCTCTACTGCGTCATCGCCTCACCGGCCGGTTCCTACTTCGCCGGCGGGGTGAAGCCGGTCACCGTCTGGGTGTCCCCGGACTACACCCGGGCCGCACCCGGCGGCACCGGCGCGGCCAAGTGCGGCGGCAACTACGCGGCGTCGCTGTCGGCCCAGGCCGAGGCGATCGAGGCCGGCTGCGACCAGGTGGTCTTCCTCGACGCGGTCGAGCGCCGCTACGTCGAGGAACTGGGCGGCATGAACGTGTTCTTCGTCTACGACGACGACACCCTGGTCACCCCGCCGCTGACCGGCACCATCCTGCCCGGCATCACCCGGGACGCGCTGCTCGCCCTGGCCGCCGCCTCCGGGCACCGGGTCGTCGAGCGTCCGGTGAGCTTCGACGAGTGGCAGGCCGACGCCGAGAGCGGCCGGCTGCGCGAGGTCTTCGCCTGCGGCACCGCCGCGGTGATCACCCCGATCGCCCGGGTGCGGCACCCCGGCGGCGAGTTCGTGATCGGCGGCGGTGAGCCGGGCCGGTCCACCTCGGCGCTGCGGGAGCAGTTGGTGGCGGTCCAGCGGGGTGACGCCCCCGACCCGCACGGCTGGGTCACGCACATCCGCTGACCACCCCAGCTTTCGACCCGCCCTGCCAGCGCCGACGTCCGGGGTCGGCAGGGCGGGTCGGCGGTGCGGTCACCGTGGCGCGGGCGGCTCCAGCAGGTGGTCGCGCAGGGCGGCGAGCTGGGCGTCGGTGACGCCGGTGTGCCGCAGGTAGTCCTCGATCGAGCCGTGCCGCTCGCGCAGCTCGGCGAGGAAGAGCGCCATCGCCTCGGCGGGGGACCCCAGGAAGGGTGCGGGCAGCGCCTCAGCCTCCGGCATGGCCTCCGCCAGCCAGGCGCTGAACCGCTGGGACGCCTCGGTGCTCAGCGCGTAGTCCTCGGCGATCTGCTCGTCGTCGACGCCCAGCACCGACAGGGTCAGCGCGCAGACGATGCCGGTGCGGTCCTTACCGGCGACGCAGTGCACCAGGACGGGCGCGTTGGCGCTGTCGGCGATCAGCCCGACCGCCTCGGCCAGCCCGGCGGTGCCGGTCTCGGCGAGATCGGCGTACCGGTCGGCGAGGTAGCGGGCCAGGCTGGAGTCCGGCTCGTGGCGGCTCAGCGCCCAGTCGGCGTGCTCGGGGTGGATGTGCCGGTAGGCGAGGCCGTCGAGGTCGGGCACCCGACCGTCCCGCTCCACCTCGGTCGGGCGGCGCAGGTCGATCACCGTACGGATGCCGAGCGCGGCGAACGCCTCCCGGTCGGTGCCGTCGATGCGGTGCGGGGAGTCCGACCGGTAGAGCCGGCCCCAGCGGACGGCGCGGGCGTCGTGGCCGGGGTAGCCGCCGACGTCACGGAAGTTGAACATCGCGGAGAACGGGATACGGCGGCTGTTCTCGGTGGGGTTCACCCGGACACGGTAACGGCCGGCGGGGGCGGCGGTCCGCCCCGCCGAGTCGACCGCCGACGCGGGCCGGCCCGCTACCGGGCGGTGCCGGGTGGCAGGTTGCCGTAGGTGTCGTCGTAGTAGCCGCCCAGCCTGTCGCGGAAGGCGGCGTCGCTGTGGCTGTTCTCGTCGTACCCGGGAGCGGCCTTGATCTGGTCCCTGGTGCGGTCGACGTGGACCCTGCGGTCGTCGTGGTCGACCTGGTTGACGGTGCCGGCCGGCAGCATCACCTTCTTGCCGAAGATCCACGGCCCGGTGTCGACGACCAGGTAGCTGCCGCCGACCTCGTGACTCGCCTCGTCGATCCTGCCGATCCCACCGTCGGTCGCCTCGACCCGGTAGCCGACCAGGTCGGCGTCGGCCACCCCGGCCTCGTCCCGGTAGGTCCACGGGTCGAACGCCCCGCCGGGAGCGCCGCCGGCGATCGCGCCCTGACCGTCGTCGACCATCGGGTCGGTGGTGGCGTGCGCGCTGTGCGGGTCGAGCCTGTCCATCGGAACCCCTGCCTCGAAGTGTCGTGTCCGTCAACCGGGCTACCCCCGGGGAGACCTCGCACACACCGTGTCCCGGGATGTGGATTCTGTCTCCCAGAACCCGGATCGAGTGGCAGAGTGGCGACCGTGACCAGCTCCGCCCGCATTATTGGCAGCTAGCGCGCCGGCCTCCCCTCTGCCGAGCGCGCAGACCTCCCGCATCCGCGGGGGGTCTTTTTGTTGCTCCCCCAAGATCCGATGAAGGGACTCTCGATGACGTTCCAGGTCTACGACACCACGCTGCGCGACGGCGCCCAGCGCGAGGGGCTCAGCTACTCGGTGATCGACAAGCTGGCGGTGGCCCGCCTGCTCGACGAGTTCGGCGTCGGTTTCATCGAGGGCGGGTGGCCGGGCGCCGTGCCGAAGGACACCGAGTTCTTCCGCCGGGCCCGCACCGAGCTGGACCTGCGGCACGCCCTGCTGGTCGCGTTCGGGGCCACCCGCAAGGCCGGGGTCGCCGTCGCCGACGACCCGCAGGTGCGCGCGTTGCTCGACGCGCAGACCCCGGCCGTCGCGCTGGTCGCCAAGGCCGACATCCGACACGTCGAACGCGCGCTGCGCACCACCGGCGCGGAGAACCTGGCGATGGTCCGGGACACGGTCGCCCACCTGGTCGCGCAGGGGCGACGGGTCTTCGTCGACGGCGAACACTTCTTCGACGGGTTCCGGCACGACCCGGCGTACACCGCCTCGGTGGTCGAGACCGCGCTCGCCGCCGGGGCCGAACGGTTCGTGCTCTGCGACACCAACGGGGGGATGCTGCCGTCCCGGGTGACCGCCGCGATCGCCGACCTGACCGCCCGGACCGGGATCGCCCCGGAACTGCTCGGCATGCACGCCCAGAACGACACCGCCTGCGCGGTGGCCAACACGATCGCCGCCGTCGAGGCCGGGGTGCGGCACGTGCAGGGCACCGCCAACGGGTACGGCGAGCGCCCCGGCAACGCCGACCTCTTCGCCGTCGTGGCGAACCTCCAGCTCAAGCTCGGGCTGCCCGTCCTACCCGACGGCTGCCTGGAACAGATGGTGCGGGTCTCGCACGCCATCGCCGAGATCGCCAACATCGCCCCCGACACCCACCAGGCGTACGCCGGGGCCGCCGCCTTCGCCCACAAGGCGGGGCTGCACGCGAGCGCGATCAAGGTCGACCCGTTGCTCTACAACCACGTGGACCCGTCGGTGGTGGGCAACGACATGCGGATCCTGGTGACCGAGATGGCCGGCCGGGCCAGCATCGAGCTGAAGAGCCGCGAGCTGGGTCTTGACCTGGCCGGCCATCCGGACGCCGTGTCGAAGGTGACCGCCCGGGTCAAGGAACTGGAGGCGGGCGGCTGGTCGTTCGAGGCCGCCGACGCCTCCTTCGAGCTGCTGGTCCGCTCCGAGCTGCCGGACGCCGCCCCGGTGCGGCCGTTCGCGCTGGAGTCGTACCGGGTGCTGGTGGAGCACCGGGAGGACGGCGAGGTGATCTCCGAGGCGACCGTGAAGATCCGGGTACGCGGCGAGCGGGTGATCGCCACCGCCGAGGGCAACGGCCCGGTCAACGCCCTGGACGAGGCGCTGCGGGTCGGCCTGTCCCGGCACTACCCGGAGCTGCGCGACTTCGAGCTGGCCGACTACAAGGTGCGCATCCTGGAGGGCACCCACGGCACCGGCGCGGTGACCCGGGTGCTGGTGGAGACCGCCGACGGCACCGGCCGGGACTGGACCACCGTGGGCGTGCACCCCAACGTGGTCGAGGCGTCCTGGCACGCCCTCGTCGACGCCCTCACCTACGGCCTCGACCGCGCGGCGGTGTGAGCTGAACCCCCGGCGTCAGGGGGCGGGCAGGCGCAGGGTGGCCAGCACGGCGCGGTGGTCGGTGGCGGGCACCCGGTGGACGGTGACCGCGCGGACGGCGATCCGGCGGTCGACCAGGACGTGGTCGATGGTGACCGGCGGGATGGGGTCGCCGTCGTACGGGCCCCACGTGCCCACCAGCCCGGCCCCGACGGCGTCGGCGGCGTCGACGTAGCCGCTGGCCAGGAGGGCACGCAGCGGGGAGTGGTCGAGGGTGGCGTTGAAGTCCCCGGCGAGGATGCCGAGCTGACCGTCGGGGGTGGCGCGCGGCTGGCCGGCCAGGTCGGTGCGCCACTCGCCGACCACCCCGACCGACCAGGGTGCCGCCGGGTGGGCCGACTCCACCCGTAACGGTGGTGCGCCGGGCACCGCCACCGTCGCGTACGCCTGGGTGAACGCGAACCCGGCGTTGCGCCGGAAACCACCGCCGGAGAGGGGGAACCGGGCGTAGAGCCCGGAGCCGGTGGTGCCCACCTCGGGGTTGAGCTGGCGGTGGGGGAGCAGGTCGGCGAGGCCGGCCCGGTCGAGGGCGTCCCGCGCCGCCGGGGTGAACTCCTGCACGGTGAGCACGTCCACCTCGTTCCGGCGGACCAGCTCGACCAGGGTGGCCGCGTCGGCGTTGCCCGCGAGCAGGTTGGCGGTGAGCACCCGCAGTTGCGGCCCCCGGGCCGCCGGCTGCCGGTCGGGCAGCGCGCGGGGTGCCACCGCGCCGAGGAGGGCCAGCGCCGCCACCGCCGCGGCCACCGCCGGCCACCGGCACCGCAGGGCGAGGGCCAGCATCAGGGCCAGCAGGCTGCCTCCCGCCACGTACGGGGTGAAGGCGAGCGCCTGCACGAGCGGGCCCCGGTCGAACCCGACGAGGCGGACCACGGCCCAGGCGAGGCCGGGTGCCACCGCCAGCCAGCAGATCAGCGGAGCGGCGCGACGGCGGGTGGGGGTCGGCACCGGGGTCGTCAGCACGGCGGTCAGCCTAGCGGCCGAGGTCGTTCCCGCCGGCCGCGGAGCCGTTCCGTGAATGGTCGAGAGTTCATGTTTCGCAATTTCCAACATCGTTTTCGAGATGGCAAAACGGGTTGGTGCGCTATTGACGCTCCGCTTTTGGCGGTGCTACGTTCCTCCTCGTTGAGGTGCCGCAACAGAGCGTAGTTTTCCCAGCTCAGGCCGGTTGGAAGTGTTTCTTCTTCACTATTTCCGGCGTGGGTGGAAGGCTTTCTGCCCACGTTAATTCCGGCTCGATCGCACCACCTGTATCCGGCTCGCCGTACGGTGGGTCGGCCGTATTGCCACGGTCACAAAAGGGAGACCTGTCATGGCCACATTCTTCAGGCGTAAGGCGGCGGCGGTGACGCTCGGCGTCCTGGCGCTCACCCTGGCCGGCGGCGGGATCGCCGTCGCGCAACCGGCGACCAAGGCTCCGGCCGAGGTGGCCCAGCCCGGGGCGCGGCTGTCCGGTGCCACCGGTCAGCCGCCGGTGACTCCGGCCGAAGCCAAGCAGGCCCGCGCGGCGCTCAAGGCCTCGCTCGCCCCGCCGGCCTCGGGTTCGGTCGCCTGGGCGGTCGTCGCCAGCGACGGCACCCTGCTCCAGCACTCGGCGAACGTCGTCTCGTCGACCCGGTACGGCACCGGCCAGTACCAGGTGCTGCTCGACTACAGCGTGGTCGGGAAGGCGTTCCAGGCCACCATCGGCACCAACGACCAGTTCAACGTGCCGCCGGCCGGCGAGATCGCGGTCGCCCCGCGCAACCAGACACCGAACGGCGTCTTCATCCAGACGTACAGCTCCAGCGGATCGGTGTCGAGCAAGCCGTTCCACCTGTTCGTCGCCAACTGAGGCGCGGACCCGTCGGCGGTGCCGGCCCCGGCAGGGGGTCGGCACCGTCTGCTGTGGACCCCGGCGCCCGTGGTCCGGCCCGCCCGGGCAGGGCGCGGATCACCCGGTGACGCACGCATTGCGTCGCCGCACGGCGTTGCCGCCCCGCCGGGCCGGTCGTCCCGATCCGGGGCGAATCGGCCCGCCAGCGCCCGAAATTCCGACGTTTGCCGGCGGGTGACCCCGGGAAGCAAGCACCGTGACGGACATCTCGGACACCCTGGCCAGCCTGCCCCGCCCGGTCGATGCCGACGCGGCGGGCGCCGAGTTGGAACAGACCCTCTTCGAGGTCAAACGCGTGATCGTCGGGCAGGACCGGCTCGTCGAACGGCTGCTCACCGCGCTGATCGCCGACGGCCACTGCCTCCTGGAGGGGGTGCCCGGCGTCGCCAAGACGCTTGCCGCGCAGACCCTCGCCACCGTCGTCGGCGGCACCTTCACCCGCATCCAGTTCACCCCCGACCTGGTCCCCTCCGACATCGTCGGCACCCGGATCTACCGGGCCTCGACCGAGAACTTCGACGTCGAGCTGGGCCCGATCATGGCCAACCTGGTGCTCGCCGACGAGATCAACCGGGCCCCCGCCAAGGTGCAGTCCGCGCTGCTGGAGGCGATGGCCGAACGGCAGGTCACCATCGGCGGGCGGAGCTGGCCGGTGCCGGAGCCGTTCCTGGTGCTGGCCACCCAGAACCCGATCGAGTCCGAGGGGGTCTACCAGCTCCCCGAGGCGCAGCGGGACCGGTTCCTCATGAAGATCGTCGTCGACTACCCGGGCGACGCCGACGAGCTGGCCATCCTCTACCGGATGAGCAGCGACCGGCCCCGCCCCCGCCAGGTGCTCGACCCGGTCCGGCTGCGCGACTACCAGCGCCGGGCCGCCCAGGTCTTCGTGCACCACGCGCTCGCCGAGTACGTGGTCCGGCTGATCCTCGCCACCCGTGACCCGGGCCGCTTCGGGCTGCCGGAGATCGCCCCGCTGCTGGCGTACGGGGCGAGCCCCCGGGCCACCCTCGGCCTGGTCGCCGCCGCCCGCGCCCAGGCGATGCTGCGCGGCCGCGAGTACGTGCTCCCCGACGACGTCCGGGAACTCGCGGTCGACGTGCTCGCCCACCGGCTGGTGCTCTCGTTCGACGCGGTCGCCGACGGGGTCAGCGCCGAGGCGGTGGTGCACCGGCTGGTCCAGGCGGTGCCGCCCCCGGTGCTCGCCACCGGCCACCCCGAGTACACGCCCGACCTGGCGGCGGCGTGAGCGCCCCGGCCGCCCCGGCCGGCCCGACGCTTGCCGACCTCGCCCCCGAACGGCGGCTGCGCCGTCTCGAACTGACCGTCACCCGCCGCCTCGACGGGCTGCTCCACGGTCAACTGCGCGGTCTGCTGCCCGGCCCCGGCAGCGAGATCGCCGGCAGCCGCGAGTACCGCCCCGGCGAGGACGAGGTACGCCGGATGGACTGGGCGGTCACCGCCCGCACCACCGTCCCGCACGTCCGCGAGGTCGACGCCGACCGGGAGCTGACCACCTGGCTGCTGGTCGACGCCAGCCCCAGCATGGAGTACGGCACCGCCGCGCTGGACAAACGGGAACTGTCCGTGGCGGCCGTCGCCGCGGTCGGCTTCCTCACCGCCGGCACCGGCAACCGGCTCGGCGCGCAGGTGCTCGGCAGCGACGGGCTGCGCCGCTTCCCGGCCCGCTGCGGGCGTACCCACCTGCTGAGCCTGCTCCGCGCGCTGCTGCACGCCCCCCGGGTGGACGACACGGCACCGGCCACCCCGCCGGCCGGCCCCGACCTGGCCGCCGCGCTCGCCGCGGTGCAGCGGGTCGCCGTCCGACGGGGGCTGGTGGTGGTGGTCTCCGACTTCCTCGACGGGCTGCCCGACGACCACGACGCCACCACCGGGTGGGAGCCGGCGCTGCGTCGCCTCGCCGCCCGCCACCAGGTGCTCGCAATCGAGGTGACCGACCCGCGTGAGCTGGAGCTGCCCGACGTCGGCCTGATCACCCTGCTCGACCCGGAGACCGGCCGGCGGCGCGAGGTGTGGACCGGTGACCCGGAGCTGCGCCGCCGGTACGCCAGCGCCGCCGCCGCGCAACGCGCCCAGGTGGCCCGCGCGTTGCGCCGCAGCGGGGCCGACCACCTCGCGTTGCGGACCGACCGGGACTGGACCGCCGACATCGTGCGGCACGTGCACGCCCAGCGCCGGCTGGCGGCGTCCGCCGCACCCCGGGGAGGTGTCGCGTGAACTGGCAGTCACCCGCCCGGCTCCTGCTGCTGCTCGGGGTGGTCGCGCTGGCCGTCGGCTACCTGCTGGCGCAGCGCCGGCGCAGCCGGTACGCGGTCCGCTTCACCAACCTGCGGCTGCTCGACCGGGTCGCCCCGCAGCGGCCGGCCTGGCGACGGCACGTGCCCGCCGGCCTGTTCCTGGCCATGCTGGCGCTGCTGGTGGTCGGCTTCGCCCGTCCCACCGCCGAGGTACGGGTGCCCCGCGAGCGGGCCACCGTGATGGTCGCCGTGGACGTGTCCACGTCGATGCTCGCCACCGACGTGGAACCGGACCGGTTGACCGCCGCCAAGGAGGCCGCCCGGACCTTCGTCGACGGGCTGCCCGACGAGTTCAACGTGGGGCTGGTCGCGTTCGCCGGCAGCGCGGCGGTGCTGGTGCCGCCGAGCACCGACCGGGGCGCCCTGCACGACGGGATCGACCGGCTCGCCGAGGGGATCACCGGGGTGCAGGGCACCGCCATCGGCGAGGCGATCAGCGCCTGCCTCGGCGCGGTGAAGAGCCTCGACGGGAAGGCGGCCAAGCAACCGCCGCCGGCCCGGGTAGTCCTGCTCTCCGACGGGGCGAACACCTCCGGGGCCGACCCGATGGAGGCCGCCGCGGCGGCCGTCGCGGCGAAGGTGCCGGTGCACACCATCTCGTTCGGCACCCCGGGCGGGTTCGTCGACCGGGGTGGCCGCCCGATCCAGGTGCCGGTCGACGGGCAGACCCTGCAGGCGGTCGCCGACCAGACCGGGGGCGGGTTCCACGAGGCGGGCAGCAGCGCCGAACTGCGCGACGTCTACGAGGACATCGGGTCCTCCGTCGGCTACCGCAAGGAACGTCAGGACATCTCCGCCCGGTTCATCGGGCTCGGGCTGGTCTTCGCCATGGGGGCGGCGGCCGGGTCGATGCGCTGGTTCTCCCGCCTGCCCTGAGCGGGGACCGTGCTGGCCCACCTGCCCCTGATCCGTCGCAGCACACAGTGAGGAGCGGACGTATGGCAGTACCGACCGGCCTGGGGGAGCCCCGGGGCCCCTGGTTCCTCTCACCCGACCTGGGGCCGGACGGCCGACCCCGGTGGGACGTACCGTCGCCGGGGGAGGACCCGTCCCGGCGGCGCTGGCGCGGGCGGTTGTGGACCGCCGTGGCGGTGGTCGCCCTGTCCACCGTCTCCGGCGCGGCGGCCGGCGGCTGGGTGGCCGGCCAGGACGGCGCGGGCCCGACGGCGGCCTCCGCCGCCCCGGTCCCGGCGGAACTGGTCACCGCCGCCCAGAAGACCGTCCCGGGTGTGGTGTCCGTGCTGGTCGGCGGGGGTGCCGCCGGGCAGTCGGCGACCGGTTCCGGCTTCGCCATCGACAATGAGCAGCACGTCGTCACCAACGACCACATCCTGGCCAAGGGCGGCGGTGGCGCGGTGACCGTGGAGATGCCCGACGGCCGCCGCTACGCCGCCGAGGTGGTCGGCCGGGAGCCGGGCAGCGACCTGGCCGTGCTGAAGGTGCCGTCGGCCGCCGGGTTGGCCCCGTTGCCGCTGGCCAAGCCCCGGTCCACCCGGGTCGGCGAGCCGGTGCTCGCGGTCGGCTCGCCGCTCGGCCTGGCCGGCACGGTGACCGCCGGGATCGTCAGCGCCCTCAACCGGCAGGTGCGGCTGGGCACCAACCGCCGCAGCGCGGTGCAGACCGACGCGTCGATCAACCCGGGCAACTCCGGCGGCCCGCTGGTCAACGCCCGGGGCGAGGTGGTCGGGGTGAACACGGCGATCGCCACCATCGACGGCAGCGGGTCGATCGGCATCGGCTTCGCCATCCCCATCGACCAGGTGCAGCAGACGGCCGACACCATCATCGGCAAGGGCGGCTGATCCCAAAGGACGCGGGCCGGGCCGCCGCGGCCACCGGCGCGGCGGCCGGCGCACGCGGCGCTGACCAGGGAAAACTTGCAGATGCCGAGGTCAGGCCATCAGCCCATAGAAATATGGCGCTAAGTATGGATACTGGCGTGGGTGGAGCTACCTCTCGTCGCATTGCTGCTGGTGGTGGGCCTCGTCGTCGGCTGGGGGGTCGGCGCGCGGTACGCCCGCGCCCGCCGTGGCTGGAACGACTACCGGGCCGCCAGGCGGGCCGTCCCCGGCGCCCGCCGGGCCGCCCTCGTACTGGTCCGGGCGGTCTTCACCCGGGTCGGGGTGATCGCGCTGCTGCTGTTCGGCGCGGCCGCCTACGCCACCGTCGGGCCCGACCACGACCGGGCCGAACCGGCACCCGGACCCGCACCCTCCGCGACCGTGACGCCCACCGGCGGCCGGGGGCGCTAACCTCGCCGGATGGACGACGGACTGCGGGTGACCGACCGGTGGACCGTGCCCGCCGCCGAGCTGCGGGAACGGTTCTCGCGTTCGTCCGGGCCGGGCGGGCAGGGCGTCAACACCACCGACTCCCGGGTCGAGCTGAGCTTCGACGTGGCCGGCACCACCAGCCTGCCCCCGACGCTGCGCGAGCGGGTGCGGGAACGCCTCGCCGGCCGGCTCGTCGACGGGGTGCTCACCATCGCCGCCAGCGAGCACCGCGCGCAACTGGCCAACCGGGAGGCGGCCCGGGAACGGCTGGTCGCCCTGCTGCGTGAGGCCGTCGCCCCGCCCCCGCCGCCCCGGCGTCCCACCCGCCCCTCCCGGGGCGCCAAGGAACGCCGACTGGCCGACAAGAAGCGCCAGTCCCAGCGCAAGCGGGACCGTCGCGCCGACGGCGACTGACCGCCGCCGGTCGGGTCCCGGCGGCGGTGCCGTCGACGCGGTGCGGTGCGCCGGTGGCGGAAAACCCGGGCCGGGGCGGGCCGGCGCTGCCTAGGCTGGCGGGCATGTCCACCGACACCCTGGTCACCCTCGCCGGCGTCACCGCGCTCGCCGGCGCCCCCGACGGGCCGAGGATCTGCGGCGGCGACGACGCCACCGACGTGATCGGCGCGGCGCTGGGCCACGGGGTCGACCTGGTGGTGCTTCCGGTACGCCGGCTCGCCGTCGAGTTCTTCACGCTGCGTACCGGGGTGGCGGGCGCGGTGGTGCAGAAGTTCGTCAACTACCGGCTGCGGCTGGCCGTGGTCGGCGACATCTCGGGGCACGTCGAGCGGAGCACCGCCCTGCGCGACTTCGTCGTCGAGGCCAACCGGGGCGACCAGCTCTGGTTCGTCGACACCACGGCCGAGTTGGAGGAGCGGCTGCGCACGCGGGCCGGCGGCGCAAACCCGGTGGAGCCCGCCCCCGGCCACCACCGATGATGGGCCCATGCCCAGCGCCGTCGACTTCGCCACCAAACCGACGATCACCGGCGAGCGGGTGACGTTGCGTCCGTTCGTCGACGCCGACCTCGCCTGTTTCCGGGCGGCGATGGCCGACCCGGAGGTGGCCCGCCTGACCGGCAGCCCACCCGGCGGCCCCGACGAGCGACGGTTGCGTTCCTGGTACGGCAGCCGCAACGCGCAGACCGACCGGCTCGACCTGGCGGTGGTGGACCACGACACCGGCGACTGCGTCGGCGAGGTCGTCCTCAACGACTGGGACCGGCACAACGCCTCCTGCAACTTCCGCACCCTGTTCGCGGCGGCCGGCCGCGACCGGGGGCTCGGCACCGAGGCGACCCGGCTGGTCGTCGGGTACGCCTTCGACACCCTCGGCCTGCACCGCGTGTCGCTGGAGGTGTTCGCGTTCAATCCGCGTGCCCGCCGGGCCTACGAGAAGGTGGGTTTCGTCGCCGAGGGCGTGCTGCGGCAGGTGCTGCGGGACACCGACGGCTGGGTCGACGCGACAGTGATGTCGATCCTCGCCCCGGAGTGGGCCGCACACCGGGGCCATCCGGCGACCTGACCCGGCCGTGGTGGTGCGTCGAAGCGCTTCGCCAGGATGCGGGAGGGCGTTGAGTCGGGGCGGCCGGTCTGGTGGGATGTCCGTGGGAGCAACCGGGCCGTCACCGACCGCACGTCGTCACGTGACAGGAGTCCCTTCACCATGCTCCGAAGGCCGTTCCTCTCCGCCCTGCTCGCCGCGTTCGCGGCCGTCCCCCTCACCCTGCTCGTCGGGTTGGTCGCCACCCCGGCGGCCCACCCCGCCGCCGCCACCCCGGTCCGCGTGATGCCGCTCGGCGACTCGATCACCGGCTCGCCCGGCTGCTGGCGTTCCCTGCTGTGGAACCGCCTCCAGTCCACCGGCCACACCGACGTCGACTTCGTCGGCACCCTCGGCCCGCAGGGCTGCGGGCAGCCGTACGACGGGGACAACGAGGGTCACGGCGGCTACCTGGTGACGAACGTCGCCAACCAGAACCTGCTGCCCGGCTGGCTCGCCGCGACCCACCCCGACGTCGTGCTCATGCACTTCGGCACCAACGACGTGTGGAGCAACATCCCCCCGGCCACCATCCTCACCGCGTACTCGAAGCTGGTGGACCAGATGCGGGTCAGCAACCCGGCGATGCGGATCATCGTTGCCAAGATCATCCCGATGGCCCCGTCGAGCTGCGCCGAGTGCGGGCAGCGGGCGGTGGCCCTCAACGCCGTGATCGACGGCTGGGCGGCGGGGAAGACCACCGCCGCGTCGCCGATCGTCGTGGTCGACCAGTGGACCGGGTTCAGCACCACCACCGACACCTACGACGGGGTGCACCCCAACGCGGCCGGCGACCAGAAGATGTCCGACCGGTGGTATCCGGCGCTGGTGGCCGCCCTCGGCGGGGTCACCCCGACGACCACCCCGACCGGGTCGCCCACCCCCACCGGCCCGCCGAGCCCGACGGTCAGCCCCACGGTCCCGCCCACCGGGTCACCCACCGTCGACCCGCCGACCACCTCGCCGCCGGCCGGGGTGGCCTGCACCGCCAGCTACCGGATCACCAACCAGTGGCAGGGCGGGCACCAGGGCGAGGTGACCGTCCGCAGCACCGGCACCGCGCGGACCACCGGCTGGCGGGTCACCTTCACCCTGCCCGCCGGGCAGCAGATCACCCAGACCTGGAACGCCGACCTGACCCAGACCGGCAGCGCGGTCACCGCCCGCAACGTGAACTGGAACGGGGCGCTCGCCCCGGCCGCCGAGGCCACCTTCGGGTTCCTCGGCACCCACACCGGCACCGCCACCGCCCCCACGGCGACCTGCACCGCCAGTTGATCCGCCCGAGGGTCCGGGCCCCGGTCCGGACCCTCGCCCGGGTCAGCCGGCAGCCGCCGTGGCGTGGTCCAGTGCGGTCAGCAGGCGGGCGCGCAGCACGGCGGCCCGCTCGGCGAAGCCGCGCTGCGCCGCCGCGTACTCGGCCCGGCCCTCGGCGGTCTCCACCCGCACCGGCGGGTAACCGAGGGCGGCCAGGTCGTAGGGACTGGCCCGCATGTCCAGCGTCCGGATCTGCCGGGCCAGCGCGAAACAGTCCGCCACCAGCTCCGAGGCGACCAGCGGGGAGAGCTTGTACGCCCACTTGTAGAGATCCATGTTGGCGTGCAGGCAACCCGGCTGCTCCAACGCGTGCTGGGTCTCCCGGCTCGGCTGGAGCAGGTTCAGCGGCCGGGCCGGCGCGGTGAAGAACCGGAACGCGTCGAAGTGGCTGCACCGTACGCCCCGCTCGCGGACCACGGCGGCGGTGTCGTCCGGGCTGAGCCGCAGCGGCCAGGCGTTGTGCCGGACCTCATCCTGGGTCTGCCGGTAGACCATCGCCCACTCGTGCATCCCGAAGCAGCCCAGGTGCGCCGGTCGGCCGGCGGTCGCGGCCAGCAACGCTCTGATCCAGCCGATCGAGTCGGCGCGGCGTGCGCGTACCCGGTCGGTGTCGAGGGTGACCCCGGCGGGGTCGGCGCGGTAGTCCCGGCCGAACTCGGCCGGGTCCGCGTCACGCAGCAGCACCCCCGCGCCCGGATGCCAACGACGCAACTGCGCCGGGCGGTAGGAGTAGTAGGTGAACAGGAAATCCTCCACCGGATGCCGGCCGCCGGTGCGGCGGCGGGCCAGGTGCGGGTCCAGCCAGGTGGCCACCCGCGCCGCGTGGGCCGCCCGCCGGGCCTGCCAGTCGGCCGCGTCGAGGGCGGCGGGGGGGAGGGGGGGGGGGACACCCCCCAGGGGTCCGCCCCCCCCCCCCCCCCCCGCGGGCCCCCCCCCCCCGCCCC
>NZ_JBMDWU010000104.1:0-2477 GCF_048594385.1 Micromonospora sp.
GCCTCGAAGAAGCCGTACTCGATGTTGGCCCGCAGCGTGTGCAGCGGAACCCGACCCTCGCGGTAGAACTCCGTCCGGCTCATCTCGGCGCCACCGAGGCGGCCCGAGACCTGAACCCGGATGCCCTTGCAGACGGGGTTCTTCATCGCCGACTGCATCGACTTGCGCATGGCCCGACGGAAGCTGACCCGGCTGGAGAGCTGCTCGGCGACGCCCTGGGCGACCAGCTGCGCGTCCGACTCGGGGTTCTTGACCTCGATGATGTTCAGCTGCACCTGCTTGCCGGTGAGCTTCTCCAGCTCGCCGCGGATCCGGTCGGCCTCCGCACCCTTACGGCCGATGACGATGCCCGGCCGGGCGGTGTGGATGTCGACCCGGACGCGGTCCCGGGTGCGCTCGATGTCGACCTTGGAGATGCCGGCACGCTCGAGGCCCTTGGACATCATCCGGCGGATCTTGACGTCCTCGCCGATGTAGTCCTTGTAGAGCTTGTCCGCGAACCAGCGGGACTTCCAGTCGGTCGAGATGCCGAGCCGGAATCCAGTGGGGTGAACCTTCTGACCCATTACTCGGCACCCTCCGTCTTGCTCTCGGTCGCTGCGGGCTCGGCCTGCTGCGCCGGTGCCGCCTTCTTCGCCGCGGACTTCTTCGGCGCGGCCGGCGCGACCGCCTCGACCGCCACGGTGATGTGGCAGGTGCGCTTGCGGATCCGGTAGGCCCGGCCCTGCGCCCGCGGCCGGAACCGCTTCATGGTCGGGCCCTCGTCGACGAACGCCTCGCTGACGAGCAGCGCGTCAGGGTCCAGCCGCTCGTTGTTCTCCGCGTTGGCGATCGCGCTCGCGAGCACCTTGTACACCTGCTCGCTCGCCGCCTGCGGCGCGAACTGCAGCACCGTGAGCGCCTCCTTCGCGGGCAGGCCGCGGACGAGGTTGACCACCCGGCGCGCCTTCATCGGCGAGATGCGCACGTGTCGCGCAATCGCCCGCGCGCCCGGAAGCACCGGAGCGTCGCCCTTTCCTGGCATCGCTGTAACCCCTTGTTCCTCTATCCGTATGCCCGCGGCGTCAGCGCCGGCGGCTCTTCCGGTCGTCCTTCTCGTGACCCTTGAACGTGCGGGTCAGCGCGAACTCGCCGAGCTTGTGCCCGACCATGGCCTCGGTGATGAACACCGGGACGTGCTTGCGTCCGTCGTGCACGGCGATCGTGTGCCCGAGCATCTCGGGGATGATCGTCGAGCGGCGCGACCAGGTCTTGATGACGTTCTTCGAGCCCTTGTCGTTCTGCGTCTCCACCTTCTTGAGCAGGTGGTCGTCGATGAACGGGCCCTTCTTCAGGCTGCGAGGCATGCTCTATCTCCCTCAGCCGCGCTTACGCGTGGCGTAGCGGCGGCGGACGATCAGCCGGTCGCTCGGCTGGCCCTTACGACGGGTGCGGCCCTCGGGCTTACCCTGCGGGTTCACCGGGTGGCGACCACCGGAGGTCTTACCCTCACCACCACCGTGCGGGTGGTCGACCGGGTTCATCGCGACACCACGGACGGTCGGGCGCTTGCCCTTCCACCGCATCCGGCCGGCCTTGCCCCAGTTGATGTTCGACTGGTCGGCGTTGCCGATCTCGCCGACGCTGGCGCGGCAGCGCACGTCGACCCGCCGGATCTCACCGGACGGCATACGCAGGGTCGCGTACACGCCCTCCCGGCCGAGCAGCTGGATGCCGACGCCGGCCGAACGGGCCAGCTTGGCGCCGCCGCCCGGACGCAGCTCCACGTTGTGGACGGTGGTACCGACCGGGATGTTGCGCAGCGGCAGGTTGTTGCCCGGCTTGATGTCGGCGCCCGGCCCGGACTCGACCCGGTCGCCCTGCTTCAGGTCCTTCGGCGCGAGGATGTAGCGCTTCTCGCCGTCGGCGTAGTGCAGCAGCGCGATGCGCGCGGTGCGGTTCGGGTCGTACTCGATGTGCGCGACCTTCGCCGGCACGCCGTCCTTGTCGACCCGCTTGAAGTCGATCAGGCGGTACTGCCGCTTGTGGCCGCCGCCGTGGTGCCGGGCGGTGATCCGGCCGTGGGCGTTGCGTCCGCCCTTCTTCGGCAGCGGGGCCAGCAGGGACTTCTCCGGCGTGGACCGGGTGATCTCGGCGAAGTCGGCAACGCTGGAGCCACGTCGGCCCGGCGTCGTCGGCTTGTACTTACGGATAGCCATTGTCTACACCCCTCAGCTGACCGGGCCGCCGAAGGCCTCGATACGGTCACCGTCAGCCAGCTTCACGATCGCCCGCTTGGTCGCCTTGCGCTGACCGAAGCCGGTCTTGGTGCGCTTGCGCTTGCCCTGGCGGTTGAGCGTGTTGACCGTCAGGACGCGGACGTTGAAGATCTGCTGGATAGCGATCTTGATCTCGGTCTTGTTCGCGTCCGGGTGCACCAGGAAGGTGTACCAGTTCCGGTTCAGCTCGCTGTAGCTCTTCTCCGAGACGACCGGCGC
>NZ_JBMDWU010000105.1:0-2854 GCF_048594385.1 Micromonospora sp.
CGGCACGATCTGCTGGATCGCGTGGGTGCGGGCGAACTGCCGCCACGGGTCCTCCTGGGTCGCCTTCAGCGACAGCGAGACCCGCTCGCGGTCCAGGTCGACGTCCAGGACCTCGACCTCGACCTCCTGGCCCACCTCGACGACCTCGGACGGGTGGTCGATGTGCTTCCAGGACAGCTCGGAGACGTGCACCAGGCCGTCCACGCCGCCCAGGTCGACGAACGCGCCGAAGTTGACGATCGAGGAGACGACGCCCTTGCGGACCTGCCCCTTCTGGAGCTTGTTGAGGAACTCGGTGCGCACCTCGGACTGCGTCTGCTCCAGCCAGGCCCGGCGGGACAGGACCACGTTGTTGCGGTTCTTGTCCAGCTCGATGATCTTGGCTTCGAGCTCGCGGCCGACGTACGGCTGCAGGTCACGCACCCGCCGCATCTCGACCAGCGACGCGGGCAGGAAGCCGCGCAGGCCGATGTCGAGGATGAGACCACCCTTGACGACCTCGATGACCGAGCCGCGGACGACACCGTCCTCGTCCTTGATCTTCTCGATCGTGCCCCAGGCCCGCTCGTACTGCGCCCGCTTCTTGGAGAGGATCAGCCGACCCTCCTTGTCCTCCTTCTGGAGGACCAGGGCCTCGATGTGGTCACCGACCGAGACGACCTCGGCGGGGTCCACGTCGTGCTTGATCGACAACTCCCGCGAGGGGATGACACCCTCGGTCTTGTAGCCGATGTCGAGCAGGACCTCGTCCCGATCGACCTTGACGACGGTGCCTTCGACAATGTCGCCGTCGTTGAAGTACTTGATGGTCTCGTCGATCGCGGCGAGGAAAGCCTCCTCGGAACCGAGATCGTCGTGGGTGACCCGGGTGGCGCTCGAGGGGGCCTCGATGCTGCTCGTCATGTGGGCGGTTGCTCCGGTCGGATGGGTTGTCACAGCAGGCGTGGTGTCGCAGTGACCCGTTCGCGCCAGCGGATCCGCCACCGTCCCCACCTGACGATCGCCAGAAGAGGATCATCGGTGCTCCGGTGACCGCGCACCTGCTCCCTGCCGAGGTACACGATCCACGAGCGCATCGTCTAGCCTACCCGCTGCATTACCACAGCGTGCAAGCCCTCCCGGGTCCTCACGACCTCGTCTGCTGCGAAAGCGGAGATTTCGGTGGGAAAGCACCTCCGGTGTCTCATCCGTCACATCCACCCCACGGGACCGACAGCGTACGGCCGCGCGCCGCGCCGCGCACGGCGGGGTCCGGCGGACGACGCCACCGCAGGGCCTAGCGTGAACGGGTGGACGACGACGAGCGGGTGATCCGACGCCGGGTGGGCGACACCGAGGCACGACGGGCCAACCGCGGCTGGTGGGACGCCGATGCCGACGACTACCAGGCCGAGCACGGCGCATTCCTGGGCGAGGTGGACTTCCGCTGGTGCCCGGAGGGGCTACGCGAGTCCGAGGCGCGGCTGCTCGGCGAGCTGGCCGGGCGGCGGGTGCTGGAGGTCGGCTGCGGCGCGGCGTCCTGCGCCCGCTGGCTGGCCACCCAGGGGGCCGAGCCGGTCGCCTTCGACCTCTCCGCCGGCATGCTGCGGCACGCCGCCCGCGCCGCCGGCACCAGCGGGGTACGCGTGCCGCTGGTGCAGGCCGACGCGCTGGCCCTGCCGTTCACCGGGGCGTCGTTCGACATCGCCTGCACGGCGTTCGGGGCGATCCCGTTCGTCGCCGACTCGGCCGCCCTGATGGCCGAGGTGCACCGGGTGCTGCGCCCCGGCGGACGCTGGGTGTTCTCGGTGACCCACCCGATGCGCTGGGTCTTCCTCGACGACCCCGGCGAGGGCGGGCTGACCGCCGTGCACTCGTACTTCGACCGCTCCCCCTACGTCGAGCAGGACGAGCGGGGGGTGGCCAGCTACGTGGAGCAGCACCGGACCCTCGGCGACCGGATCCGCGAACTGGTCGGTGCCGGCTTCCGCCTGGTCGACCTGGTGGAGCCGGAGTGGCCGGCCGGCCACCGGGAGACCTGGGGGCAGTGGAGCCCGCTGCGCGGGCGGCTCTTCCCCGGCACCGCCATCTTCGTCACCGAGAAACCGGCCGCCACCTGACCGGACCGGCACCTGACCGGCCACCACCGGACCGGTAGGCCCGGACCGGGCTGGCACCCGCCGCCGACCGTCCCGTCGGCACCGGACCGGCCACCACCAGACCCGCCGGCTGGGCCGTCGGGCCCCGCACGGGGCCCGCCAGCATCGCCGGCCGGCCGGGCGCGTTGTTTCGGTGCGGTGCCGTCGGGTACCCGCCGGCCATGGCCGAGCACCGGTTCCAGCAGGGTGACCACGTCTCCTGGGCCAGCCACAGCGGTCGCGCCCACGGTGTGGTGCAGGAGGAGCTGACCGAACGTACCCACGTGCGGGGGCGCGCGGTGAACGCCGCCCCGGACGACCCGCGGTACCGCATCCGCAACGACGACTCGGGGCGCGACGTCGCCCACCGGCCTGAGGCGTTGCGCCGTGAGCCGAGCTGACGACCCGCAGCAGACCTACCGGGAGTTCACCGAGGCGGTGAACATGAAACCCGGGGAGCTGGCGTCCTGGTTGCAGACGCCGGAATCCAAACAGGTCGGCTGGCACAAGGGAGGCCGAGCCGGTGGCGGCGAGTCGGTGGGGCACTCGTCGGGCCGGCGGATCGTCGACCTGCTGCGTCGCAAGCGGGCCGAGCTGTCCGCCGCCGACTACCGGCACATGCGCACGGTGATCGGCTACGTGCACCGGCACCTGGCGCAGCGACCGGCCGGCGACGTGCGGGACACGAAGTGGCGCTGGTCGCTGATGAACTGGGGCCACGACCCGCTGCGCTGACC
>NZ_JBMDWU010000106.1:0-2492 GCF_048594385.1 Micromonospora sp.
CCCGCAGGTCCAGCTCCTCCGCCGGCCGACCGAGCCCCGCCGGGTACGGGGCCAGCTCGTCCACGCTCCCGGTGACCCGCAGCGCCTGCTCCGGGCCGTACAGCAGGAACCGGGCGCGGAGCCGGTCGACCGCGCCACGGACCGTGGCCGGGGCGGGCGGGTGCGGCCCGGCGGCGGCCAGGGCGAGGACCGCCTCGGTGGAGGTGGTGCCCTCCGACTGGTCCCGGGTGAGCCGGGCGGCGTCGAGGATCTGGAGGGTGAACTGGTCCAGCCCGTCGAGCGCGCGGGCGACCGACACCCGCGACTCGGCCCGCAGGGCGAGCGCGGAGACGTCGGCCGGCACCGGCACGACGAGGTCGGGCCGCAGTTGGAGCAGCGCGGCGAGAGCCTCGTCGGGCAGCGCGCGCAGCTGGTCGGCGAGTGAGGTGGTCATCGTCGTTCCACGCTAGCCCGAGGGCGCCCGATCGCGCCGCCCGGACGTCCGGCTCGGGCGACCTGTCCGGGTACCTTCGCAGAATGTCCGCGCTGATGGTCGGGTTCGACCTCGACATGACCCTGATCGACTCCCGCCCCGGCATCGCCGCCGCCTACCGGGCGCTCACCGCCCGTACGGGTGTGCCGGTCGACGCCGAGCTGGCCGTCTCCCGGCTCGGCCCACCGCTGCGCACCGAACTCGCCCACTGGTTCCCGGCGGAGCAGGTCGAGGAGGCGGTGACGCTCTACCGGGAGCTGTACCCGACGTACGCGATCACCCCGTCGGTGCCGATGCCCGGCGCGCGGGAGGCGGTCGACGCGGTGCACGCCCAGGGCGGCCGGGTGATGGTCGTCACCTCGAAGATCGGCCGGTTGGCCCGGCTGCACCTGGACCACCTCGGGCTGGCGGTCGACGAGTTGGCAGGCGACCTCTTCGCCGAGCAGAAGGCGACCTCGTTGCGGGAGCACGGTGCCGCGCTCTACGTCGGTGACCACGTGGCGGACATGGTGGCGGCCGGGGCGGCCGGCATCCCGGGCGTCGGCGTGGCCACCGGCCCCTGCCCGGCGGACGACCTGCGCGCGGCCGGGGCGCAGGTGGTGCTCGACGACCTCACCGGATTCCCGGCGGCGCTCGACCGGATCATCGGGCTAGCCTTGGAGCAGTAGTCGTATCGAGTGAAGCAGGGGTCTCCAAGGTGCCGACGGGTCGAGTGAAGTGGTATGACGCGGCCAAGGGATACGGGTTCGTCACCAGTGACGAGGGTGGCGACGTGTTCCTGCCGAAGGGCGCGCTGCCGGCGGGTGTCACCGACCTCAAGGGTGGGCAACGGGTCGACTTCAGCGTGGTGGACAGCCGGCGCGGTGCCCAGGCGATGGGGGTCAAGCTGTTGGACGCCCCGCCGTCCATGGCCGAGCTGCGCCGCCGGCCGGCCGAGGAACTGCACGGCCTGGTCGAGGACATGATCAAGGTGCTGGAGGCGAAGGTGCAGCCGGACCTGCGCCGGGGCCGCTTCCCCGACCGCAAGACCGCGCAGAAGATCGCTCAGCTGGTCCACGCGGTGGCCAGCGAGTTGGAGGTCTGAGGCACCAGCCCGGCGTCGGCGGCCCAGCCCAGCAGCGCCTCCACGGCGGCGAACCCCGCGTCCCCCAGGTCGGCGGTGAACTCGTTGACGTAGAGGCCGATGTGCCGGTCCACCACGTCGGGCTCCATCTCCTGGGCGTGCGCCAGCACGTACTCGCGGCTGGCCGCCGGGTCTGCCCAGGCCTGCCGGACCGACTCGCGGACCCAGCCGGCCGCGGCCTGCGGGTCGACCGCCCCGCGTCGGGCCAGGATCGCGCCGAGGGGGATGGGCAGCCCCGTGTCCGCCTCCCACCACTCGCCAAGGTCGACCAGGGCGCTCAGGCCGTGCCGGTGGTAGGTGAAGCGGGCCTCGTGGATCACCAGCCCGGCGTCGTACCGCCCGTCCGCGACTCCTGGCATGATCTCGTGGACCGGCACGATCTCGATCCGGGCCGGCGGCCGTCCGGCCGACCAGAGCCGGAACAGCAGGTACGCCGTGGTCCGGTCACCGGGCACCGCCACCGTGGCGCCGCCCAGGTCGACCCGGTCGCTCTCCCCACGGGTGAGCACGAGGGGGCCACAGCCACGGCCGAGCGCACCGCCGCAGGGCAGCAGGTGGTAGTCGTCGAGCAGCCAGGGGAGCGCGGCGTAGCTGACCTTCACCAGATCGAAGGCGCCCCGTTCGGCTGCCGTGTTGGTGACGTCGACGTCGGCGAAGGTGACTTCGACCGGCGGCGCGCCCGGCACCCGGCCGTGCACCAGCGCGTCGAAGACGAAGGTGTCGTTGGGGCAGGGCGAGATCGCCAGGGAGAGCGCCACGTCCCCACGGTAACGCCGCTCCCGACCGTCCTCCCGCCGAGCCCGCCCCGATGTGACCCCGCCCCCTGCCGACGACATCCGTCCCTTCGGCGGCCCGCCGTGGTCGGGGGCCGCAGCGGCCCTGCCCCTGCCCCTGCCC
>NZ_JBMDWU010000107.1:0-20330 GCF_048594385.1 Micromonospora sp.
TCCAGCGCGTGCCCGTGCAGCGCCTTGGTGGAGCTGACCGGCACCTGCCCGGCCCACTCGCCCAGGGCCAGCCGCAGCGCCGCCGCCTCGGAGGCGTCGCTGAACCCGGTGCCGGTGGCGTTGGCGTTGACGTAGCCGACCGCCCCGGCGGGCAGGCCGGCGCGGCCCAGCGCCGCGCCGATCGCGCGGGCCAGCCCGCCCCCCTGCGGATCGGGTTGGCACGGGTGGTGGGCGTCGCCGGCCCGGCCCCAGCCGGCCAGCGTCGCCACCGGCTCACCGCCGCGGCCGCGCAGCGCGGCGGCGGACTCCAGCACCACCGCGGCCACCCCGTCGCCGAGCAGCAGGCCCTGCCGTCCGGCGCTGAACGGGCGGACCGCCCCGTCGGCGGCGAGTGCCCGGCCGGCGTCGAAGAGCGCGTACTGGTCCGGTTCCACCAGGTAGCCGGCGGCCACGACGACCCGGTCGGTGTCCCCCCGGCGGATCATGGCGGCGGCGTCGGCGACCGCGTTGCTGGCCGAGACGCACGCGGTGGTGTAGACCCGGGTCGGTCCGCCGAGCCCGCACCGCCGGGCCAGCCGGTCGGCCAGGGCGGGCAGCTCCGGCCAGGCCGGGCCGGCGTCGTCCCGTTCGCCACCGGCCCACCACGGGTCGGCGGTGTCGGCGGCCGGGCGGTCGTCGGTGTACGGGCCGGGCAGGGTGGCCGGCCCGCCGTGGGTGGCCAGGAGCAGTGCCGACGCCCGGCGCTGCGCCGGGTCCAGCACGGCCGCCCGGCAGGCGGCGTCGACGGCGTCGGCCAGCTCCTGCGGCAGGGTCGCCACGTCGGGGCGGGTGGCCGCGACGGTCACCCGGCGGCCGGTGGTGTCGAACCGGTGGACCGGTCGGAACGCCGGCACCCCGGACAGGACCCCGGCCAGCAGGGCGTCCACGCCCCTGCCGTAGGCGCTGAGGGCGTAGGTGCCGGAGATCGTGACGGTGCTCCGCTCAACCATCAGCGGAGGCGGTGAGGCAGGTGTGGAACACGGCCAGGGCGTCGTCGAGGGTGCGGATGCCGGCGAGCTGGTCGTCGGTGAGGTCCATCCGGGTGTCGTAGCGCTGTTCGACGAGGTGCACCAGCCAGGCCAGTTCCATCGAGCCGACCCGGTGCGGGACCTGGTCGACGGGTTTGCCGGTCAGTTCGGCGAGCATGCTCACCAGGTCAGCTCGCCCCAGGTCGGGCTGACCGGACATCAGCGGTTGTCGGTGGTCGCCCCGGCGACCCGGTCGGCGACCATGGTGGTGAACTCCCCCACCGTCATCAGGGCCAGCTTCTCCGACTCGTCGTCGGCGAACCGCAGCCCGTAGCGGTCCTCCACCCGGACGGACAGGTCGGACAGGGCGAGCGACTCCAGGTCCACCCCGGACGGGCCGAGCGTGGTGTCGTCGTCGATCCCGTCGACGTCGTAGTTCATGTCCTGGAGCTGGTCGATGACGAAGGTGCGGACCTCGTCTCGCATGACGGTTACCTCTCTCGATGGGCGGGCCGCCGGTGCCCGGTCGGGGCACCGTGCGGAAGTGGTTCGGGCGTACCGCCGACGGTCGGCCGGTGGTGACGCGGTGGTGGCGTCCCGGCGGCGGTCGACGGGGACCGGCCGGGGGGCGGGGTGGAGCGGACCGGTCATGGCGCCGCCGCCCGCAGCACGTCCAGCGAGCGGACCAGTTTGCCGGTGGTGGTACGCGGCAGCTGCGCCACCAGGTGCAGGGTGCGGGGTCGCTTGTAGCCGGCCAGCCGCTCCGCGAGGAGCTTGTCCAGCTCCTCCTCGGACAGCGGGCCGTCGGGCTGCACGTAGGCGGTGATCCCGTCGTCGTAGGCGACCACGGCGGCGGCCACCCCGGGCAGGCCGGTGAGGGTGGCCTCGACCTCGGTGAGGTCGACCTTGAGGCCCCCCACGGAGACCTGCGAGTCGAGCCGGCCCCGGACGGTGACCAGGCCGGTGTCCGGGTCGACGGTGCCGGCGTCGCGGGTGCGCAGCCAGCCGTCGGCCCAGCGGGTGGGGTCGCTGAGCCCGACGTACGGCGAGGCGGGGCAGCTGATCAGCAGCTCACCGTCGGACTCGCGGACCTCGATGCCGGGGGCGGGGGTGATGGCGGGCCGGTGCCGCCCGTACAGGTCGGTGCCGATGACGCCGACCTCGGTCATCCCGTACATGTTGCCCAGGGGCACGCCGTGCCGGTCGGTGAACGCCTGCACGACGGCCGGCGGGACCAGTTCCCCGCCGGTGGTCATCCGCTTGAACTGGGGCAGCGGCCGGTCGGGGCGGGTGAAGGCGAGCAGGCCGATGTGGAACGGGACGCCGAGCACGGTGGCCGGGGTGTCCTGGGCGGCGATCGCAGCCAGCACGGCGTCGCCGCCGAGCCGCTCCGGCGGGACCAGCTCGACGTGGGCGTGCAGGCCGTAGAGCAGTCCACCGACGAGGCCGAGCACGTGCACCATGGACGGCAGCAGGATGATCCGCTCGCCGGGCAGCGCCACCCCGTCGATGCGGGTGTAGCGGTTCACCTCGGCGACCAGGTCGGCGGCGGTGCGTCCGATCACCTTGGACGGTCCGGTGGAGCCGGAGCTGAGCTGGATCACGGCGTGCCCGCTGACCGCCGGCCGGTCGGCGTACGCGGTGACGCTCTCGGTGACGTCGAGGAAGACCTTCAGCGCGCCACCACCGGTACGGGCCGGGGCGACGACCACCTGCGGGGTGAGCCGGCGCAGCGCCCGGTCGACCTCGTGGTCGGTGAGCCGGTGGTCGAGCAGCACCGCCTGAGCGCCGCTGCGCCAGGTCGCCAGCAGGTTGACCACATAGGACACCGAGGGCGGCAGGCGCAGCGCGACGGCCCCGCCGGGACGCAGTCCCGCCTCGCGCAGCCGGTCCTGTGCCGCGACGACCAGGCGGTGCAGGGTGCCCCGGTCCACCGGCTCGGGCAGCCGGAGACAAACGTCGGTCGGAGGGCCGGCGAACAACACGTCGTCCACCCAACCGGGGTCTTGCGCCGCAGGATCTTCCGTCGGGCGATACATGGTCACCGCCGGCCACCGTCCAGCATAGAATCGGGCGAATGCGCCCATAAATGATGTCTCTTGGCGTGCTCACGGCACCCTACGACAGCCCGGAAGACCATTACTAGATGCGAATGGCTAGATCATAAAAGGCGGCCGGCCGGATTGCCGCCGCTCGATCGGCCGGGCAGGATCGGGCGCGTACGCCGGCCCGCGACACCACCGGCGGCTTCGCCGTGCCCGCCGTTCCACTGGGGACGCGGGCGACCCGGCGGGCCCTCCGCCCAGGTCGGCACCGGTCATGGTGGACGGTCGACGGCCTGTCGTCACGACCCGCCGGACACGGACAGGGGTGTGCCCGGCGGGCAGCTCCCGGCCGGCGGGGCACACCACGCGGGCGTTACGCACAGTGATCAGTCGGTGGCGTTCCTCGGTGTCGGGGCGGCACCCCGGAGCACCAGGGCACTGTTGAAGCCGTCGAAGCCACGCGCGCAGACCAACGCCACCCGGTGCTCGGGCCGGCGCGGGGCACGCAGGAAACCCAACTCGCAGCCGGGGGCCGGCTCGACCGGGCCGGCCGAGGCGGGCAGCGTGTCGTGGTGGAAGGCGAGCAGCGCGGTCGCCACGTCCAGGGCCGACCCACCCTGGTGGGCCCGGCCGGTCAACGACTTGTGGGTGCTCACCGGCGGCGGCCGGTCACCGAAGACCGTCCGCAGTGCCGTCGCCTCGCTGCGGTCGTACCGTGGCACCCCGAGCGCGTCGGGCACGACCAGGTCCACCTCGTCGGGCGTGCTGCCGGAGCGGGCCAACGCCAGCCGCATCGCCCGCGCGTACGTCGCCGGGTCGCCGGCCGTGTCCGGGCCGGTGTGCACCGCGTCGTGGGTGGCCGCCCAACCGGTCACCTCCCCGTAGATCCGGGCACCCCGGGCCACTGCGTGCTCCCGTTCCTCCACCACGAAGACCGCACCGCCCTCGGCGGGCACGTACCCGCCGGCCGCCCGGTCGAACGGCCGGTACGCCGCCGCCGGCTCGTCGACGGCGCTGAGCAGCCCGGAACGGAGCTGACAGGCCAACGCGTACGGGCTCAGCGGGCACTCGGTCGCCCCGGCGATCACCACCGACGTGCCCCGCCGGATGGTCCGCACCGCGTGCGCCAGGCTGTCCAGCCCACCCGCGGCCTCGGCGACCAGCACCCCCGACGGCCCCTTGAACTGGTGGTGGATGGACAACTGCCCGACGCTCGCCGCGTAGAACCAGGCGATCGACTGGTACGCCCCGACGGTGCGGCTCGGCCCACCCCAGAGCCGCTGCAGCTCCCGCTGCCCGAACAGGTTCCCCCCCGACGAACTGGCCAGGGTGACCGCCCAGGCGTACGGGTCGGGGGCGCGGGCGGGCAGGCCGGCGTCGGCGAGCGCCAACGCGGTCGCGGCGAACCCGAGCTGGGTCCAGCGGTCGGTCTGCACGAGCTGCCGGGTGTCCACGTAGGCCGCCGGGTGGAAGCCGGGGACCTCGCCACCGACCCGGGTGGGATAGCCGGTCGGGTCGAACAGGGTGATCGGCCCGGTCCGCCGGATGCCCCCGCTCACCGTCCGCCAGTGCGCGTCGACGCCGATGCCGCTGGGCGCGACCACCCCGATCCCGGTCACCACCGCCCGCGCCCGCTCGTCCGGGGTGGGGATGACGGCGGGGGCGGCGGTGACGGCGGGGGCGGGGAGCGTCACCGCGTCACCGCCAGCCGGCGGAACAGCATCGCGGACTGGAAGCCGCCGAACCCGCTGCCCACCGACAACGCCACGTCCACCGGGGTCTCCCGGGCCACGTTCGGCACGTAGTCCAGGTCGCACTCCGGGTCCCGGGTGGTCCAGTTGGCCGTCGGCGGCACCACGCCGTACTCGATGGCCAGGGCGCAGGCGGCCATCTCGATGGCGCCGATCGCGCCCAACGAGTGCCCGACCATCGACTTGATCGAACTCACCGGCACCCGGTACGCCGTGGGGCCCAGCGACCGCTTGAACGCCGCCGTCTCGTGCCTGTCGTTCTGCCGAGTGCCCGAGCCGTGCGCGCTGACGTAGGAGACCGCCGACGGGTCCAGCCGGGCCTGCCGCAGCGCCGCCGCGATGGCCAGCCCCATCTCCACCCCGTCGGGCCGCAGCCCGGTCATGTGGAAGCCGTTGCTGCGGCCGGCGTAGCCGGCGACCTCGCAGTAGACGTGCGCGCCGCGCCGCCGGGCGTGCTCCCACTCCTCCAGCACCAGCACCGCCGCCCCCTCGGCGAGCACGAAACCCTGCCGGTGCGCGTCGAACGGGCGGCTGGCGTGCCCCGGGTCGTCGTTGTCCGGGCTGGTCGCCCGGATCGCGTCGAACGAGGCCACGGTCACCGGGGAGATCGGCGAGTCGGCCGCGCCGGCCAGCACGACGTCCGCCTCCCCGTCGACGACGAGCTGGTGGGCGTAGCCGATGGCGTCGATGCCGGAGGTGCAGCCGGTGGAGACCACCTGCGCCGGGCCGCGCAACCCGTGCCGGCAGGCCACGTCGGCGGCCAGACTGCTCGGCACCAGCGCCTGGTACAGGTACGGCCCACCGAGGGCGTGGTCGACCAGCCAGTGCCGGCCGGAGTCGCTGACCCGGACGTACTCCTGCTCCAGCGCGGTCGTGCCGCCGACGGCGGTGCCCAGCACCACCCCGGCGACGTCCCGCTCGGCGTCGGTCAGCTCCAGGCCGCTGTCGGCCAGCGCCTCCGCCGCGCAGGCCAACGCGAACTGCACGTACCGGTCGGAGCGTTGCCGCTGTGCCGGGGTGAGCCCGGCGGCGTCCGGGTCGAAGTCGCACTCGGCGGCGATCTGCGACCGGTACGGCGACGGGTCGAAGAAGCTGATCCGCCGGGTGGCCGTCCGCCCCTCGGTGAGGGTCTTCCAGAACCGGTCCCGGGTGACCCCGCCCGGGGCGACCACCCCGACACCGGTCACCACCACCCGTCGGCCGGTCACGACGGACCCCGCTGCTCGACCAGCTCGGTGTCCACGTGGCCGAGTTCCGGGCGGGGGGCGAGCGGGCCGAGGTGGAAGACCACCTCGGCGGCGACGTCGCCGGTGTTGCGCAGCCGGTGCCGCACGTTGCGCGGCACGAACAGCGCCTCCCCGGCGGCCAGCGGCACCGGCTCGTCGTCCAGGTCGACGGTGATCGCGCCGCGCACGAGATAGAGGAACTCCTCACTGTACGGGTGGTAGTGCTCGGCCACCCGGTCACCGGGGGCCACCGTCACCACCCCCATGAACCCCGAGGTGCTGCCGACGGTACGTGGGCCGAGCAGCACCCGCAGCTCCCCGCCGCGCCGCCGGTCGGCCGGTACGTCCCGGGCGGCGACCAGACCGGTGGTGACCTCACTCATCGCCGCCTCCCGCGTACGCCCGCTCGATCCGCTCCTTGATCACGGCCAGTTGCACCCGGCTGTTGGTGTTGATCCGCTCGGTCATCGCCACGTCGTCCACCGGGGCGGTCGGCTTCATCGCGAAGTCCTGCACCCAGGTCATCCGGGTGCCCTCCGGTTCGGTGTCGTAGTACCAGTGGATGCGCATGTACTCGAACGGGCCGGTCTCCACCCGCCGGGCCCGCACCTGCCAGGTCGCCGGGTCGGCGGTACGTTCGCTGACCCAGCTCCAGGAGACGCCGTTCTCGTCGGGGTGCATGGTGAGCCGGAACCGCACCGTGTCCCCCTCCCGGTGCAGGATCTCCACCACCGCGTACTCGGTGAACAGGTCCGTCCAGCGCGCCACGTCGTTGGTGATCTTCCACACCAGCGCCAGCGGGGCGGCGATGAGGATGCTGTTCTCGGTGTGCCCGGCCGGGCCGGCGTCGGCCACCAGGTCGGCGACGCCGGCGATGCTGAGCTGCCCGGCCTGTTCGGGGATGCGTACCCGCCAGCGGTCGGCGACCACGGCGGACAGTTCCAGCAGCGCCAGCGAGTCCATGCCCAGCTCCTCCAGGCTGGCGGCGGGCGCGCGGGCAGCGGCGTCGGCGTCGAGACCGCAGCGGGTCACCAGGATCTCGGTGATCTCGCTGGTCAGCGGTCGGCCGTGGGTGACGGTCATCTCGGGTCCTCCTCCACCGGGCGACTCACCCCGGTAGCCGCCACCCTCCGCCGGACCCGTCACCCGGGCGTCACACCACAGCCCGCAACGCCCCCGCTTCGTGGTGACGTTGCGTTGACGCAGACTGTGTATTGGCTATGCGCGAGCTGTCCATCATGATGGAGGTTCGCAGATCAGAGGCGATTCGACCCCGGTCACCATGGCTACACTTTCGTTGACCGAGAGTAAGCATAGTGGTAGTGTTCGTGCCGGCCGGCCGGGCTCGGCCGCACAGTGAACCGGCCACGGCGTCGCGGGGGACCGCGTCGGGACACCGGACGATCTGGACCCAGGTTTCCGTGCAGGGGGGTGCGCCCGTGACCGGTCATGCCAGCACGCCGACCAGCGACGTCCCGGCCGACCCGCCGGTACGCCTGCACCTGCTCGGCGGTTTCCGGCTGCTGCACGGCGACACCCCCGTGGTGGTCCCCCGGGGGCTGCAACGGGTCATCGGCCTCATCGGACTGCGCCCCGGCGCCACCCGCAGCAACCTCGCCGGCCTGCTCTGGCCCGAGGTGCCCGAGGAACGGGCGTTGTCGTCCCTGCGGACCGCCCTGTGGCGGCTGCGCCAGGACCCCTGCTGCCCGCTGCTGGTCAGCGGGGACACCGTCCGCCTCGACCCGGCCGTCCGGCTCGACGTGGACGACCTGGTCGCCACCGCCGCCCGGGTCCGCGACGGGGGCGACCCGCGCGCCGCCGCCGACGCGCTCGCCGCCGGCAGCCGCGACCTGCTCCCCGGCTGGTACGACGACTGGGTGCTGCTGGACCGGGAACGGCTGCGCCAACTCCGGCTGCACATGCTCGAACAACTCGCCGTCGACCACCTCGACGCCGGCCGGCACGGCGAGGCGTTGCAGGCCGCCCTGGAGGCGATGGCCGCCGAACCGCTGCGGGAGACCCCGCACCGCCTGGTGGTACGCATCCACCTCGCCGAGGGCAACGCGTTCGAGGCGGTGCACGCCTTCTACGTCTACCGGGACCTGCTCATGCGGGAACTGCGCCTGGAACCCTCCCCCGCGATGTGCGCCCTGGTCGACGAGACCCTCGCCCCGATCCGGCGGGCCACCCGCCGCACCCCGGCCGCCCGCCGTCACGAGCCGGCCGGACGGCGTGACGACGAGGTGACATCCCCACCGCCAGGGTTAACCCACCGTGAGCCCTGGACCGATCGGGGCGCGCCACCGGCGAGAGGGGTCCGATGAGCCGTCTGGTGATCGTCAGCAGGATCATTCCCGGCGCGGAGGGGCGGGTCGCCCAGATCTTCGCCGAATCCGACGCGACCGAGCTACCCGGACTCACCGGGCTGCGCCACCGCTCCCTGTACCGCCTGCACGACCTGTGCGTGCACCTGATGGAGACCACCGAGGTGGACGTCGACACCCTGGTCACCGCCCGCCAGCACCCGCTGTACCAGCGGACCAACGAACGGTTGTCGGCCCACACGTCGGCGTACCTGCCCACCTGGCGGTCGCCCCGGGACGCGCCTGCCGGCTGTTTCTACAGCTGGGACGTCTCCGACGCACCCAGCCCGGAGCCGCTGCGCTGAACCGCCGCTGCGGCGCGGACCGTCACCGACGTCCGACGACGACACCCTGTCGTGACGTCGATACCGCCCGACACCGGGCATTCCACCTGCGCAACGAGGTGTGGTCCTCCCTGTCGTCCGACATTCGCGTGTGCAAAGCTGCGGCGGGTTTTCGCGTTTTCCTCGCGACTTCAACGACATACGCAATAGGGAGGTAGCCGTGCCGTCGACTGTCGGGCAGTGGCTCGTCGTGATCCTGGCCCTGCTGGTGGGCCTGGCCGGAGGCTGGGCGCTGTGGGGACGGCAGAAGCCGACCGCCGCCGCGCCCATCGTGGAGGGTGACCCGGTCGTCGGGCTCACCCCCGAGGAGAAGGCCGCCGCCACGATCGACGCCCCGCGTCCGGCCGCCACGGTCGACGACTCCCCGGCACCCGCCGCCGTCGTCGACGACCCCACCCCGCACGTCGCGCCGGACCCCGACCACCTCACCCCGGCCACCACCGGCTCGGCCGCCCCTGCCGGCCCGGTCGAATCCTCCGCCGCCCCCGACCTGACGGCCTCCCCTGACGCCACGGCCCCTGCCGACTCCTCCACCCTCTCCGACTCGTCCGCCTTGTCCGGGTCCGCTGCCTCCGACGAGTCCCCCGCCCTCTCCGAGTCCTCGGTCGCCTCCGGGTCCGGCGCTTCCGCCGTCGAGGACGTCGCCGTCAACGGCACCTCCAGCACGGTCGCCGCCGACCGGACCGTCCCGCTGCCGGACCTCGCGGACGAGCCCACCACCGTCGACCTGGCCGGCCGTACCGCCTCGGACGACGCGCCCGCGAACAGCGTCACCGACGAGACCGCCGCGCCGGTCCCCGCGCCCCGGGCCACCGCCGAGGACACCCCGGACAGCGCGGCGGCCGACCTGCCGGAACCGACCCCGACGGACCCGGAGCCGGCCGGCACGCCCGAGGACACCGCCCCGCGTACGGCCGACGTGGACGACGCCCCGGTCGCCGCCGGGCCGGTGATCCCGGCACAGCGCACCCCCGAGGCCGACAGCCCCGCGATCGCGGACAGCACCCCGGTTTCGGCCGGTGCTCCGGCCGTGGACGGTGCCCCGGTCGCGGATGGTGCTCCGGGTTCGGCGGGTGCCCCGGTCACGGAGGTCGCGGCGGCGCAGGACGAGCCGGCGGACGACTTCCGGCGTATCCAGGGGGTCGGCCCGAAGATGGCCGCCGCGCTCCAGGCCGCCGGCATCCACAGCTACCGGCAGCTCGCCGCCCTGGACGAGGCGAGCCTGCGGGAGACGATCCGTGCCGCCGGGCTGCGTGCCACCGCGAGCCTGGCCACCTGGCCGCAGCAGGCGCAGGTGCTGGCCGGTGCGGGCGCCGAGGCCGAGCGGGTGCTGCCGACGCCGACCGGCGGCGACAGCCAGGACTGACCCGCAGAACCGACGGGGCCGGTGGACACGTGCGAGGCGTGGCTGCCGGCCCCTGTCGTCCGGGGTACGCGGCGGCCCGCCGTCGGTGAATTGGCCATCATCGCGCTGACCGTTCCGGAATACCGTTTACCCGGTCCCGGCCGTTGGGTACATGGGCGTCACCTCGAACATCACACAAGCCGGGAGGCACCCCCATGCGCGGTTCGTCGATCCTCGGAGTCATCGTCGTCATCTGGCTGGTCATCGGCGCCATCGCCGCTGGTCAGCGCGGCTACTACGGGAATGACGACACCAACTGTGCCGAGGCCGGCACCATCCTGGTGACCATCGTGGCCGGGCCGCTCAACTACATCGGTGCCAACCCGAAGATCGACTGCAAGCTCCCCGAGCCGTCCAAGTAAGCCGCACCTCCCCGGCCCGCGCCCACCCCTCGGGGCGCGGGCCGCGTCATGTCCGCTCCAGATCACCTGCCTCGTTCCGCGGCGCGACCACCACCCCACACCCGCTAACCATCCTAGGAACCCACCCCGCAACCCTCCCCCGCCCGCCCATCGACGGTCGTCGTGCGGTGATCAAGAAGTTGTGGTCAGAAATGCGCGCTCCGATGACGCAAACCTCTTGATCACGCGGGAGGGCGGGGGCGAGGCGGGAGGGGTGGGGGTGGGGGTGGGTTAGGCGCCTACGTGGATGCCGGGGCGGCGGGAGGGGTCGGGTTCGCTCTTGCGGATGATCTCGCGGACCACGGGTGGGGTGTCGCCCCGGCCGAGGATCAGGTAGCGCAGCAGGTGGGCGATGGGGTTGCCCTCGGACCACTCGAAGTGGGCGTGCGGGCGGACCCCCGTGCCGTCGCGCAGCGCCAACAGGATGGCGGCGATCGCGTTCGGCACCGCCGGGCTGCTGGCCCGCAGCACCCGGAAGCCGCCCACCTCGACCCCGTGCACCCACAGCACCTGGCTGAACTCCGACGGGTCCACCACGTCGATCTCCAGGAAGAGCACGTCGGACGCGCCCGGCACCGGGTTCATGCTCCGCTGCGCCCGTTCCTTGACCCGGTACTCCTTGAGCGCGCCGGTGTCGCGCTTGTTGGCGATCAGGTGCAGCCGGCCGTCGTGGGCCAGCGACTCGGTGACGAACCGTCGGGCCGGCTCGTCGAACTCGATCCGTTCGGTGCGCAGCTCGGTGGTCCGGGTGATCCGGGAGACCAGCGACACCGCCACGATGCCGGCGATGAACATGCCGGAGATGGCGAGCCCGTCGGGCTTCTCGATGACGTTCTCGACGAGCGCGTACAGCAGCACGGCGGTGAGCACCGCGAAGCCGGACGCGGCGAACCGGTGCCGGGCCCGGACGGTCGCGATGGTCACCGCCACCGCGCCGGAGACCATCATCGCCAGGATGCCGGTGGCGTACGCGCCGGCCTGGGCGTTGACGTCGGCCCGGAAGGCGACGGTGATGACGATGCTGATCAGGGTGTAGACCAGCACCACCGGCCGGACCGCCCGGCCCCACTCCGGCGCCATCCCGTACGACGGCAGGTAGCGCGGCACGATGTTGATCAGACCAGCCATCGCCGACGCCCCGGCGAACCAGAGGATCAGCACGCTGCTGATGTCGTAGAGCGTGCCGAACCCCTCCCCCAGCCGGGCGTGGGCCAGCCAGGCCAACGCCCGGCCGTTCGCCGCCCCGCCCGGCTGGAACTCCCGGGGCGGGATCAGCACGGTGGTGACGAACGTGGTGGTCAGCAGGTACACCGACATGATCAGCGCGGCGGCGGTGAGCAGCCGGCGGGTGTTGCGGATCCGCGCGGCCAGCCGCTGTGCACGGTCCTCGCCCGCCCCGCGTACCAGGGGCATCATGCTCACCCCGGTCTCGAAGCCGGACAGGCCCAGGACCAGCAGCGGGAACGCCAGCACCGCCGGGCCGAGCAGGTCGCCCACCCCGGACCCCCCGGCGGTCAGGGCCGCCGTCCAGTTCCGCACGACGCCCGGGTCGGCGGCGATCCCGGCCAGGCCGTCGGCCACGATCACCGCGTTGAGGCCGAGGAAGACCACCACCAGGGGTACGGCCACCAGCACCGCCTCGCTGAACCCGAGCAGGAACACCCCGCCGAGGACGAGCAGCAGCGCCACCGTCACCAGCACCGCCAGCCCGTCACCGTGCGGCGCCGACGACGGCAGGTACGGGTTCTCCAGCAGGTGCACCGTGGCGTCGGCGGCGGACAGGGTGATCGTGATGATCCACGAGGTGGCGACGAAACCGAGCAGCACCAGGACGAAGATCTTGCCCCGCCAGAACGGCAGCAGCCGCTCCAGCATCGCCACCGAGCCCTGCCCGTGCGGGCTCTCCCGGGCGACCCGCCGGTACATCGGCAGCATCCCGAGCAGGGTCAGCGCCACGATCAGCAGGGTGGCCAGCGGGGAGAGCGCCCCGGCGGCCAGCGCCGCGATGCCCGGCAGGTAGGACAGGGTCGAGAAGTAGTCGACCCCGGTCAGGCACATCACCTGCCACCAGGGGTGCCGGCGCTGGCTGCCCTCCTCGCTCTCCGGGCCGACCGGCTGCACCCGGTACGCGAACAGCCACCGGCGCAGCGCGCCACCGGGCCGGGCCGGGCGGGCGTGGCTGTTCACGCACTCCGGCAGGCCCACCGGCCCGGGGCGGGTGCGCTCACCCTGGCCGGCGTCCCGGGCCTCACGCAACGCCCGCCCGTGCCCCGGTGGCGGCGCGCTCCCCCGTCGTTCCCGGGTCCGCCGTCCCCGGGTCCCGTCCCGCCCGTCCGCCATCCGCCGACCGCCCTCGTGTCCCCTGTCCCCGACGGTAGGCGCTGGAGGCGGTCCGGCCGGCCGGAACAGGGGAAGCCGGGCGTCAGCGCAGGCCGGGCGTCAGCCGGAACGGTGCTGGTCGGCCGGGGTGCGGTGCAGGGCCGCCAGCAGGGCGTCCGGGTCGGTCACCGTCACGGTGGCCGCCGGGTGGCGCAGCCACCGGCCGGGGGCCAGCCCCGGCACCGGCGTACCGAACCGCAGGCACACCCCGGCCGTGGTGCCGGTGCCGAAGGTGACCCCCCGGTCGGCCAGGGACAGGTGCGGCCCGACGGCCCGCCACCAGCGGTAAGGTCCGCCGCGCTGGGCGTCGACCACGTTCGCCCGGCCGGTCCGCAGCCGCCACCGGCCGAACCGGATCACCAGTTCCGCGTCGTCGAGCAGCACGGCGCAGGTCTGCGGTCGGATGCCGAGCAGCGCCAACGGCACCCGGAAGGCCGGGTCGAACCGGAACGTGAACCGGTGTGCGGGCATGACCGACGGGTACCCCGGGAGGGCCGTCCGACACCCGCCGGCCGGGCGCACGCCGTTCGCGGGGTCACGCCAGCGCCCGGGTCCAGTCGTCGACGTGGGCCGACAGGTGCTCGGCGACGGCCCGCCAGTAGGGGCCGTCCTCGGCGTGGATCCGGGCCCAGGGCTGGATGCCGCGCCGGGCGCCGTCGCGCAGCAGGTCGTACATCGCCCGCGCCCGGGAGCCGAGGGTCGCGGCGAGCGCGGGACGGTGTGCCGCCGGCAGGTCGTACCCGTCGACCAGGGCACGCAGCCGGCGGGCCGAGTCGGGCACCGGCCGGTCGGGGCGCATCCCGGCCATGGCCTGCGCGGCGTACGCCAGCTCCCAGCGGCGGGTGCCGGGGCCCGCGCCGTCCCAGTCGATCAGCACCCAGCCGCGCGGGGCGCGGACCAGGTTCCACGGCGCCGCGTCGTGGTGGCAGAGCAGGTCCGTGCCGTCGGGGCGGATCGGCACCTGCCAGTGGGCCGCCTCGGGTGGCACGAAGTCCGCGGTGGCGCGGTGCAGGTCGGCCAGCAGCCGGCCGATCGAGGGAAGCTCCGCGGTCGGGTACAGGCCCGAGGGGTGGCCCAGTTCCCCGGGCACGTACTCCAGCACCTGCCGGCCCTGCCCGTCGCGGCCCAGCGGCCGGGGCGCACCGTCGAAGCCGACGGCGTGCAGGTGGGTCAGCAGGGCGTCGACGGCGTCGGTCCACGGGCCGACCGGACGGCGGACGGTGTCACCGACCCGCACCACGCCGGTGGTGACGTTGCCGGGCAGCGGCTCCTCGATCGGACTCATCCGGTCATCCTGGTGAACCGGACGCGGCCCCGCCCCCGGGTGTCCCGGGGCGCGGGGACCCCCCGTCCCGGCTGCTACTGCAGGAACGCCCCCAGCGGTGACAGCAGCAGCCGGCCGAGCGCCGCGGCATTGTCGTCCAGCCGGGTGCGCTCGCAGTCTCGGGCCTGCGGGTCGTGCCGGCAACGCCAGATCTTCTGCGCGTTGCGCCAGGCCACGTCCCTGGTGTATTCGACCAGTTCGCCCTGGTACCAGTCGTCGATGTCGCCGTTGAGCATGTCCAGGAGCAGTTGCCACCGCTCCAGGTAACCCCGCCGCAGCGTCGGGATCTTGTCGGCGAAGATGTCGTTGATCTTGAGGTAGTCGCGGTGCTGTTCGGTGCCGTCCACCGGCTCGGACTCCAGGTGGTCGAACGTGGTCACCAGGGCGAACGGCAGGTCGAAGTTGATGTGCGCGTTCACCCCCGCCGCCGCCGACGGCAACGGCCGGGCGTCCGGGCCACGCATCCGCTTGAACAGGCACGACCAGGCGCGCGGGGTGGTCGGGCTGGACTCGGTCCACAACCGCATCGCGTCGAAGTAGCGGGCGGCGAACTCCACGTCCAGCCGGGACAGGAACACCGGATCGGCGAAGTAGTCGTCGTAGAGCCCCTCCAGCACCCGGCTGGTGATGGTCAGGTAGAGCCGGTTGAAGTCGGCGAGCGGGCAGCTCTGCTCCAGCGGCGGCAGCCGCACCAGCAGGTCCTGGAGCTTGGTGAGGTGGTCGACCACCGCCGGGACGTCCTCCGGGTGGTCGGCGAGGAGATCGACGATGTCCGCGTGGACGGGCCCCCAGACCGGTTCCGTCATGTCTCCTCCACAGTGGTCGGGGCAGCGCCGCGCCGTCGTTTCCGATGCACAGCCTGTCAGCGCCGGCCACGGCGGGGATCAGTAGAACGACGTATTCGCCCGCGCCGGACGTACGCTCACTCGCCCCGGTTACGCAGGTGGATGGCGCTGGCCTGGACCCTGGTCCGCACCTGGAGCTTGTCGAAGATGTGCGACACGTGCACGCCGATGGTGCGTTCGCTGATGAACAGCCGCTGACCGATCTCCTTGTTGGTCAGCCCCTCGGCCACCGCGGCGAGCACCTCCCGTTCCCGTGCGGTCAGCAGGGCCAGCTCGTCGGCCCCCGGCGGGGCGGCCGCGGTCTCCCCCGCCGCGACGACGCGACCGCGACCCGTGCCCGACGACGGGGAACCGCCCCTGCGGGCCGCCGGGACCCGCCCCGCCCCGGGCTGGGCCCGACCGGTCAACTCCACCCGTGCCCGGCCGGCCAGCGTCCGGATCTCGCTGGTCAGCGGCACCGCACCCAGGCTCGACGCCATCTCGTGCGCCTGCCGCAGCAGGGTGGTCGCCGTGCTGCTGCGGCTGCGCCGGGCCAGCAACGCCTCGGCCTGACGCAGCCGGGAGTAGGCCGCCGGGTAGGGGTGGTTCCGCTTGTCCCACTCGGCCGCCGACCGGGCCCAGGCCTCCGGGTCGCCCCGGCCGTCGAGGCGGCTCAGCTCGGCCGTGCACAACGCCAGGAAACCGTCG
Organism: Micromonospora sp.; assembly: GCF_048594385.1. Classification (NCBI taxonomy): domain Bacteria; kingdom Bacillati; phylum Actinomycetota; class Actinomycetes; order Micromonosporales; family Micromonosporaceae; genus Micromonospora; species Micromonospora sp. Next base: position 15,778 of record NZ_JBMDWU010000107.1, read on the forward strand.
GCGTTGACCCGCACCGGCCCGGCGGCCGTCGCGCTCTTGGCCGCCACCCGGTCGACCGCGTCGCGCAGCCGGCGGACCGCCGTCTCGTCGACCGCCACGGTACGGCTCGCGTGCGCCTCCGCCTCCGCGCGCAACCCGTGCCAGGCCAGCGCGCCCAACAGCACCACGTCGTCGGAACGGCTCTCGGTCAGGCCCCGCTGCACGGCCTGCCGGGCCACGTCGTGCCGGCCCTGCCACATCGCCAGCCCGGCCCGCAGGATCAGCATCGGCAGGACGTGCCGGGGCGCGCCACCGCCGGCGAGCATCGTCGCCACCGCCTCCAGGTCCCGGTCGGAGGCCTCGACGTCGCCGTACCCGACGGAGAGCCGGCAGCGGGCCAGCAGCAACTCGACCGCGTCGGCGCCGGACGGGCGGTGCCGCAGCGCCGCCGCGACCACCTTCTCCGCCTCCGCCCACTGGCCGACCCGGAACAGCCCGTTGGTGGCGATCGCCAACAACCGGGTCTCGTAGGTGCGGCCCAGGCCCAGCTCGGCGACCCGCTCGGCACCCCGGCGGGCCACCACCACCCCCTCCTCCAGGATGTTCAGCGGCCCGGTCAGCAGCTCCGCCAGGTGCAGGTACGCGCAGGCCACGTCCTCCGGGCCGCCGGAGCGTTCGGCGGTCTCCAGGGCCCGGCGCACCACGGCCAGCCCGGCGTCCGGGTCCTCCAGGAACGCCTCGCTGAAGCCGAGCGCGGAGCTGGCCAGCACCACCTCCGTGGTGCTGCCGTCGACCGACGCGGCCAGTTCCAGGGCCTCCCGCGCGCGTTGCCCGGCGTCGGCGTACCGCCCCAGGTGCAGCAGCAGCTCGGCCAGCCGGGCGGCGGCATTGGCCCGTTCCCGGGCGGTGCACTCGGCGGCCTCCAGCACGCTGCGGTACTCCGCCTCGGCGGGGGCGGACCGACCGGCGGCGGCCAGGTAACGGGCCCGTTGGATACGCACCGCGCAGGACGGGTCGAGTGGCTCGCCCCCGGTCAACTCGGCCAGCAGGGACAACGCGCGGGCGTGCTCGCCGCTCTTGTGGGCGGCCTCGGCGGCCCGCCCCAGCAGCACCGCCCGGTCCACCTCGGGTGGGGCGTCCACCGGCCCGGTGACCGGCGTCGCGGCCAACTGCAACGCCGCCGTCCAGTGCCGGTGCGCCTCGGCGAAACCGTGCAGCCGTTCGGCCTCCCGGGCGGCGGCCATCGCCGCCGGCAGGGCCCGGCCGGGCTCCCCGGCCAGCCGCCAGTGGTGGGCCAGCCGGGCCTGGTGCAGCTCCGCCGGAACCCGGGTGAGCGCCTCGGCGTAGCGGCGGTGCAGGCCGGCGCGTTCCGCCGGCAGCAGCTCGTGGGCGAGCACCTCGGCGACCAGGCGGTGCCGCAGCCGGTAACCGTCGTCCGCGCCGACGAGCAGCCGGTGGGCGACCGCCTCCCGCAACGCGTCGATGAGTTCCGCCTCGGGCAGGCCGAGCACCTCGGCCAGCAGCCAGTGCTCGACCGGTTCGACGCCCGCCGCCACCGCGTGCACCGCGGCGTGCGCGTGCCGGGGCAGCGCGTCCACCCGGGACAGGAAGATCTCGCGCAGCGTGTCGGACAGCCCGTCGCGGCCGTCGCGCAGGTCACGGGCCAGTTCCTCGACCACGAACGGGTTCCCGCCGCTGCGCTGCCAGACCTGGTCGGCGGCCTCCGGGGCGAGCGGCGCGCCGACGATCTCGGCGGCCAGCAGGTCGGTGCCGGTACGGTCGAGGGGACCCAGGTCGAGCACCCGCACCGACCGCAGCCGACGTAGCTCGGTGAGCACCCGGCGCAGCGGGTGGGCCCCCTGCAGCGACTCGGCCCGGACCGCCGCCAGCACCGACAGTTGCAGGTCGCCCAGGCCGGCGAGCAGATAGAGCAGGAGTTGCCGGGTGGTCCGGTCCACCCACTGCAGGTCGTCGAGGACGAGCACCAGCGGACGCCCCTCGGCGATCAGGCTCAGCCCCCGGGAGACCCGTTCCAGCAGCGCCCCGGCGCTGTCCGCGCCGCCGCTGTCCTCGGCGAACGTCCGCAGCAGACCGCGCACCGCCGAGGAGGTGCGGGCCTGGCCGGCGGTGAGGTCGGCGTCGAAGCGGCGTAACGCCTGGAGCACCGGATGCAGCGGTGATGCGTCGCCGATGTCCAGGCAGGAGCCGGTGAGCACCACCGCCCCCGCGTCGCGCAGCCGCGCCGCGGCCTCGGTGAGCAGCCGGGTCTTGCCCACCCCGCTCTCACCGGTGACGAAGACGGCGGCGGTCTGCCCGGGGCCGATCTCGTCGTGGAGCGCGGCGCGCAGCACCGCCAGCTGGTCGGCGCGGCCGACGAGCGGTGCGGTGTCCACATCGCTGGCCATGTCCGCAGCCTAGTCACAGGTCCCCGCACCGTTCTACGGGCTGGATCCGGCATTGGTACCTCTCGCGTCGATATTGCGACTAAAGGTGGCGACCGACCGACATACGTCGTTCGGCAGATCCCCCGTCAGCCCGGTGGTGACAGTCTCCGATCGTCGTCAACAACAGCAGCACCGCGCAGGAGAGGGGTGGGTGGGATGCCACTGTCCACGGTCGGTACCGGTCGGGAAGACGCCACCACGACGCCCTGGCCGGTGCCGCAGGAACGACGCACGCTGACCGTGCTGTTCGCCGACATCGTCGGGTCGACCGCGGTGACCGAACGGCTCGACCCGGAGGATGTCCGGGCGGTGCAGTTCGCCTACTTCGACACCGTCGCCGGGGTGCTGCGCCGCTGGCAGGGCACGGTGGAGAAGTACGTCGGCGACGCGGTGATGGCGCTGTTCGGGGCGCGTACCTCCGACGGGTTGGACGGCTACCGGGCGGTGCGGGCGGCCCTGGAGATCCAGGCCGCGCTGGACCGGCGGACGCTGCCCGGCGGGGTGACGCTGCGGGTCCGGGTGGGTGTCGCCACCGGCGAGGCCGTGGTCGACCTGGCCGCCGCCCGCGACGGCGGGCACGGCATGGCCTCCGGCGCGGTCCTCACCACCGCCGCCCGCATCCAGGAGTACGCCCCGGCGGGCGGCGTGGTCGTCTGCGCGGCCACCCACCGGGCCACCGCCGGCCTGGTCGACCAGCACGCCCTCGCCCCGGCCAGCCTCACCGGCAAGGCGCTGCCGGTCGACGTCTGGCGGGTCACCCGCCCCACCCACCGCCGGCCGGCCCGCCACGACGGCCCGCTGATCGGTCGACGCCGGGAGGTCGCCACCGCCCTGGACCAGCTCACCGGGGCGGTCCGGGAACATCGTCCACGGTGGGTGGCCCTCACCGGCCCGGACGGGATCGGCCGCAGCCGGGTGCTGGCCGAGCTGCGCCACCGGCTGACCGAGGTCGACGGCCGGGCGGTGCGCTGGGCGGTGGCGCACTGCCCGCCGTACCCGGAGCAGGTGTTCGGGCCGGTCGCGCAGCTGCTGCGGGACCTGGCGGGGCTGCCCGCCGGCGGCCCGACGGACGCGGTCCGCCCCCGGCTGGCCGCCCTGGTCGACGGGCTGGTCCCGGCGGGCCAGGTCGGCCCGACCGTGACGACGCTCGCCGCGCTGCTGGACGCCCCGGACCGGTCGGCGGTCGCCGGTGCGGTGGCGGTACGCCGGGTCCTGCTCGCCCTGGCCGCCCGCCGGCCGGTGGTGGTCGGCGTGGACGACCTGGACCGGGCGGCCCCGGAGCTGGGACGGTTCGTGCACGCGCTGTTCGCCGCCGCGACCGACCGGGGCCTGCCGCTGGCGGTGCTGGCCACCCACCGGCCGGACCGGACGGACCCGCTGCCCGCGCCCGCCGGCCCGCACCTGATCGAACTGGCCCCACTGGGCACCCTCCACACCGGCCGGTTGCTGCGCCGGCTGCTCGCCGGCTCCGGCCGGCCGGTCGGGGCCGCCGCCCGGCTGCTGCCGCTGGTCGCCGGCCGGCCCGGCCACGCCGCCGCCTACGTCGAGGCGATGCCCCGCCACGGCACGGCCGGTGATCCCGCCGTCGACGCCGGGGCGGAGCCGGCCCTGCCCGAAGGGCTGCGCCGCCGCGCCGCCGCCCGGCTGGACCGGTGCGACGGTGCCCACCGGGCGGTGCTGATGGCCGCCGCGACCCTCGACGTCCCGGTCACCGCCCCGGCCGTGGCGGTGCTGCTCGACTGGGCCCCGGAGCGGGTCGCCGGGGCGCTGCGCCGGCTCACCGACGCCGGGCTCCTGGAGCCGTCGACCCGGGGTGGTCTGGTGGTGGCCGACCCGGCCGTGCGCCGCTGCGCGTCCGACCGGCTGCCCCGCCCGGTCCGCGCCGACTTCGCCCGCCGGGCCGCATCCGCCGGTCTGACCGGGATGACCGCACCGACCGGGACGACTGGACAGGCCGGGGTGGCCGCGCAGACCGAGGTGGCCGGGGTGGCCGCCGCACGGGCCGGGGCCAGCCGGCCGACCGGCGTGACCGGGCGGGTCGGGGCTCGTCGCCCGGTCGGGGTGCCCCACCGGGCCGGGGACCCGGGGCGGGTGGCACCCGTGCGCCGGGCCGCACCGGGCCGGCGCACG
>NZ_JBMDWU010000108.1:0-2666 GCF_048594385.1 Micromonospora sp.
GACCTGCGGGACGCCACCGCGACCAGCCCGGCCGTCGGACCGGTCGGCAAGGCGGGCGCGACCGGTCGTACCCGGCGGCGGTCGCGGCGTCCGGTGCTGATCGGCGGGGCAGCCGCGGCGGCGACCCTGGTGGTGAGCCTCGGCATCGGCGCGGTGCTGCTGCCCGACGACGGGAACACCGACCGGGCCGCCCTCGACGAGCCGGTGGCCACCGCGCCCGTCATCACCGACACCGCCCCGAGTAGCAGCGCCCCGGCCTCCCCCAGCGCGTCACCGAGCCCGTCACCGACGTCGGCGAGCCCGTCACCGAGCCGGACCGCCACGCCGACGCCCACCCCGAGCCGGACCCAGGCGGCGTCGCGGCAGACCGCCCGGGGCGGCTCCGGCACCGTGGCCCCGGCAGCGCCCCTCACCACCCGGGCTGCGGTCAGCGGCGGCGGTGGGGGCAGCCAGACCCAGCAGGTCGTCGACCTGGTCAACGCCGAGCGGGCCAAGGCCGGCTGCGCGGCCGTCACCGTCGACGCCAAGCTGACCCTCGCCGCCCAGCAGCACAGCCAGGACCAGGCCGACCACAAGACCATGACGCACACCGGCAGCGACGGCAGCAACGCCGGGCAGCGGCTGGAGCGGGCCGGCTACGCCTGGCGCACCTACGGCGAGAACGTCGCCTGGAACCAGCAGACCCCGGCCGCGGTGATGGACGCCTGGATGAACAGTCCCGGTCACCGGGCCAACATCCTCAACTGCGCGTTCACCGAGATCGGCGTCGGGGTGGCCAACGGCAACGGGCCGTACTGGACGCAGGACTTCGCCGCCCCGCGCTGACCGGGGACGGCCGGCCCCCGGCGACGACGTGACCGCGTCGTCGCCGAGGGCTTCTCGTTGGACCGGGTGAGGCGTGCGGCGTACCGCACGGGACCCGGGAGCCGCCGATGCGCATCCGGCCGTCAGCGTCCGCGACGCGCGGCGGGTCGCCGCTGCACTCCCGGCCACCGCGCCGCCACCCGGCCCGCCGGGTGCTGCCGGCCACGCTGGCACTCGCCCTGCTGACCCCGGTGTACGCCTGCCGTCCCGACCTCGGGCCACCCGGCGCACCGACCCCCTGGCCACCCGGAGCGGCCCGGCAGTGGCGGTGGCAGTGGCAGCTCACCGGCCCGGTCGACACCACCGTCGACGCCGACGTCGTCCTGCTCGACCCCGTGCGGGTGAGCACCGCCGAGACCGGGGCGCTGCGTCGGCGCGACCGGCGGCTGATCTGTCACGTGCCCGTCGGGACGTACGCGGGGACGGACCCGGACGCCGCCCGGTACCCGGCGGCGGTGCGCGGCGCTGCCGCCGGGCGGCCCGGCACCCGGTGGGTGGACGTGCGGCGGTGGGACGTGCTGCGGCCCGTCCTGGCCGACCGGTTCCGGCTCTGCCGGGGCAAGGGGTTCGGCGCGGTGGCCCTCGTCGACGCCGACGGGTACGCCCACCGGTCGGGCTTCCCGCTCGGCTTCGACGATCAACTGCTGTTCAACCGGCGCACGGCCGGGCTGGCCCGGTCCCTGGACCTCTCCCCCGGCCTGGTCGGTGACGTCGATCAGGTGGCCGCCCTGGCGCCGGACTTCGACTTCGCGGTCGACGAGGAGTGCGTCCGGTTGCGCCGCTGCGCCCGGCTGCTCCCCTTCGCCGACGCGGGCAAGCCGGTCTTCCAGGTCGAGTACGCCGGTGACCCGGCGCGGTTCTGCGTGACGACCGTCGGCTACGGCTTCGCCTCGATCCGTAAGAACCGCATCCTGGACGCCTGGCGGGTGCCCTGCCCCACCGTTGCCGGGCCGGTCCCCGGCACACCGCGGTGACCCGGACCGCGCGGTGCGGTCCGGGTCACCCGTGCCGCCGGCCACGGCGCTGCACCACCCGGGCGGGCGGTCACCGGCGGCGGGTCCGACGGCCGGTCAGTGCGCCCCGACCAGCTCCGGCGTCGGTTCGGCCGGTGGGGTGACGGCGGGCCGGTCGCGGCGACGCAGGAACCGGGGGGCCCACCAGTTGGCCTCGCCGAGCAGGGTCATCACCGACGGCAGCACCACCGCCCGGATGATCGTGGCGTCCAGCAGGATCGCCGCGGCCAACCCGATGCCGAGCTGCTTCATGTCGATCGTGCTGAGCGAGGCGAAGATCGCGAACACCGCGACCATCACGATCGCCGCGCTGGTCACCACCCCGGCCGAGGAGGTGATGCCGTAGGCGACCGCGTCGGCGTTGGACCGGCCGCCCCGGATGCCCTCCCTGATCCGGCTGACCACGAAGACGTGGTAGTCCATGGAGAGCCCGAAGAGCACCACGAACAGGAACAGCGGCAGCCAGGAGACGATCGCGCCCATCGAGGTGAAGCCGAGCAGGTCCTGCGCCCACTCGCCCTGGAAGACCAGCACCAGCAGGCCGTAGGCGGCCCCGGCGGAGAGCAGGTTGAGCAGGATCGAGGTGAGGGCGACCACCACCGACCGGAACGTCCAGGTCATCACCAGGAAGGTCAGCGCCAGCACGAACGCCATCACCAGCGGCAGCTTCTCCCGGATGTGCCGGGCGTAGTCCTCGCTGGCGGCCACCCCGCCGCCGACGGCGTACTCGACGCCGGGGATGCCGCGCATCGCGGCGGGCAGCAGGTCGTCGCGGAGTTCGTGCAGGGA
>NZ_JBMDWU010000109.1:0-50340 GCF_048594385.1 Micromonospora sp.
CCCTGGCCCGGCTGGGCGAGGGGCACGCCGACGCCCTGGCGATCCTCGCCGAACTCGGCATGACGATCGACCCCGGCCGGCGTCGTGAGCCGTGGGGTGTCTGGGCGGCCGTGCCGGCGTCGGTCACGGCGACCCGGGACGGCGACCGGTGGCGGCTGACCGGTGACCGGCCCTGGTGCTCCGGGGCGGGTCTGCTCGCCCGCGCCCTGGTCACCGCGACCACCGACGACGGCATCCGGCTGTTCGCCGTCGAGGTCGACGCCGCCGGGGTCACCGCACTACCCGACACCTGGCCGGCCGTCGGTATGGCCGCCAGCGACAGCCGTACCGTCAGCTTCGACGGCGTGACCGCCGTCGCGGTGGGCGGGCCGGGCAGCTACACGGCGCGGCCGGGTTTCTGGCACGGCGGGCTGGGGGTGGCGGCGTGCTGGTACGGCGGGGCGGTCGGGGTCGCCGACACCCTGTACAGCGCGGCGCGGCACCGCCGTCTCGGCCCGCACGCCCTGGCGCACCTCGGTGCGGTCGACGCGGCCCTGACCGCCGCCCGCAGTGTCCTGTTCGCCGCCGCCGACGAGATCGACGTGAACCCCACCGGGGACGCGGACCGGTTGGCCCACCAGGTTCGCGCCACCGTCGAGGCGGCCGCCACCACTGTCGTCGACCGGGTCGGTCGGGCGCTGGGGGCGGGCCCGCTGTGCCAGGACGCCCACCATGCCCGCCGGGTCGCCGACCTGACGGTGTACCTGCGGCAGAGCCACGCGGAGGCGGACCTGGCCCACCTCGGTGAGCTGGTGGCGGCGGTCGGGGACCCCGGATGGTGAGGCCGATCGTCGACGCGGGCACCGACGAGAGCAGTTGGCGTGCGTGGCCGGCACCGGCCGGCTGGCCCGTACTGGCGCTGGACGACCGGGTGCGGGCGGCGCCGCCGCTGGTGCTCGCCCCGCACCCCGATGACGAGGTGCTCGGGGTGGGTGGCCTGGTCGCGATGCTCGCCGGCGACGTCGAGATCGCGGTCGTCACCGACGGCGAAGCCTCGCATCCGGAATCCACGGTCCACTCGCGGGCGGCGCTGGCCGCGATCCGGCGGGCCGAGACGGTCACGGCCTGCGGACTGCTCGGGGTCGCCCCCACCGCCATCGACCATCTCGGGCATCCCGACGGCGGTGTCGACGAGCCGGCGCTCGCCGAGGCGTTGACCGGCCGGCTGGTGCCGGGACGGTGGTGCGTCACGACGTGGCGCGGCGACGGACACCCGGACCACGAGGCGGTGGGGCGGGCGGCGGCGACCGCCTGCCGTCGTACGGGCGCGACGCTGGTGGAGTTCCCGGTGTGGACGTGGCACTGGGCCCGACCGGACCATCCCGACGTGCCGTGGCACCGCGCGCGCCGGATCGACCTGACCGGGCCGGCCAGATCGGCCAAGCTGGCGGCGGTCGACGCCTTCCGTAGCCAGGTGCTGCCACTGGGGCCGGCACCCGCCGACGCCGCGATCCTTCCCCCGAACGTCCTCGCCCGCTTCGCACGTCCCTACGAAACGGTGTTCCTGCCATGACCCCAGGCGGCACCCCGGCCGGCTACTTCGACGACATGTACGCCGGCGCGGAGGACCCGTGGAGTTTCGAGACCCGCTGGTACGACCAGCGTAAGCACGAGATGACGGTGGCCTGCCTGCCGCGCCGGCGGTACCGGTCGGCATTCGAGCCGGGGTGTTCGACCGGGATGCTCACCCGCCGCCTCGCCCCGCGGTGCGACCGGCTGCTGGCGGTCGACATCGCCGCCGCGCCGGTGGCGAGCGCCCGACGGCGGCTGGCGGAGCAGCCACACGTCCGGGTGCAACGGATGCGGGTCCCCGACGAGTGGCCGGCCGTGGCGGACGACCGGTTCGACCTGATCGTGCTTTCCGAGCTGGGCTACTACTTCGACGACGCCGGGTTGGATCTGCTGGTGGCCCGTACGGTCGACTCGCTCGAACCCGGCGGCACGCTGGTGGCCGTGCACTGGCGGCCGCCGGTGGCCGAGCACGCCCGCAGCGGCGACGACGTGCACCGGCTGCTCGCCGGCGTGGACGCCCTGACGCGGACGGCACGGCACGAGGAGGCCGACTTCCTGCTCGACGTGTTCCTGCGGGTGCCGCCGCCGGCCAGGTCCGTCGCCCAGGCCGACGGCCTGTGGTGAACCGGATGGCGGTCGTGGTGCCCGCCCACGACGAGCAAACGTTGCTGCCCGGCTGTCTGACCTCCGTCCTCGACGCGCTGCGGCACCTGCCGGTGCCCACGGAGGTGATCGTGGTGGCCGACGACTGCCGCGACGCCACGGCCGCCGTCGCCGAACGCCCCGGCGTCGTCGTGCTGACGGTGCGGGCCCGCAACGTCGGCCGGGCCCGGGCCGCCGGCATGGCGTACGCGCTGCGCCACGGCCCGCAGGGGTTGTGGCTCGCCACCACCGACGCGGACAGCCGGGTGCCCCGGCGGTGGGGCGGCTGGCAGCTGCGTCACGCCCGCGCCGGCACCGACCTGCTGGTCGGGACGGTACGGGTCACCGACTGGGCACCCCGCGCCATCCAGGTCCGTGACCGGTACGAGGCCCGGTACCGGCAGGGGCTGACCGGCACCGGCCACCGGCACGTCCACGGTGCGAACCTGGGCTGCGCCGCCACCGCGTACGAGCGGCTGGGCGGCTTCGCCGACCTGCGCCACGGTGAGGACCACGACCTCGTCGAACGCGGTCGGCGGCAGGCCATGCGGGTCGTCACCGACGCCGGCTGTGCGGTACGCACCAGTGCCCGCCGCCACGGTCGGGCCCCGCACGGCTTCGCCGGTTACCTCGACGCCCTCGAAGACCGGCCGACGGCCCCCTCGACGGTGCAGCCCGAGCGGATGCCGTGCGGCGGGTGCACCGTGGCGTGACGAACCGCCCTGCCCCGGCGGCGCGCGAAGCGCGCGTACCGGAAAGGGCGACTCCCGGCCAGGGTCCGGTCGGACCCTGGCCGGGAGCATCCGGTCAGCCGGTGCGGCCGGCCCGGTGCCGGCGGCGGGTCAGCACGACCAGGGCGACGCCGAGCAGTGCGAGCAGCACCCCGACAGTCAGCGGCGCGGCGACGGCGTCACCGGTCACCGGCAGGATCCCACCAACGTAGCGGAAGGTGGATCCGTTGGAGGTGCCGCCCCCGGTGCTCACCACGACCGTGGTGTCACCTGCCGCGCAGGGCGGTGTGCGGAAGGTCAGCGAGCGACCGTCCGGCGACACGGTGACCTGGTCGGCCGGGATGGTGGTGCCGCAGATGGTGACCGTGGTGCCGCCCGGTACGAACCCGGAGCCACCGACCGTCACGGTCGTGCCGCCACCTGTCGGCCCCTGTCCGGGGGTGACGGTGTCGATGCGCGGCGGGACGGGTTCGTAGGTGAACCCGTCCGGTGCGGTGACGTCGTCACCGGGCAGCAGGACGGTGACGTCCACCGGTCCGACCTGGCCGGGCGGGGTGACCACGGTCAGCGAGGTGCCGCCCGGGTTCACGACCAGGTTGGTGCCGGGTGTATTGCCGAAGTTCACGCCGGTGGCGCCGGTGAGACCGGTGCCGGTGATGGTCACCGTGGTGCCGCCGGTGGTCGGTCCGGTGCCTGGCACGATGGAGGTGATCGTCGGTGCGACGTACGTGAAGACCGGCGCGGTGGCGGTGCCCGCGGGGAACACCAGTCGGACGTCCGCCGGCCCGGCCGTGTTCGGCGGGGTCACCACGGTGATCGTGGTGCCCGCCGGGTTGACGGTGAACCCGGTGCCGGGCACCCCGTCGAAGGTCACCCCGGTCGCTCCGGTGAACCCGGTCCCGGTGATGGTGACCGTGGTGCCACCCGAGGTCGGCCCGCTCGTCGGGGTCAGCCCGGTCACGGTCGCGGCGCTGCCGTCGGCGAGGTAGGTGTAGCCCAGCGGTGCCGCCGTACCGCCGCCGGTGGTGACCAGCACGACGGCCGGTCCGACCGCGCCGGGCGGGGTGACCGCCGTCAGGGAGGTGCCGCCGGGGGCGACCGTGACGTTGGTGGCCGGCACCCCGTCGAAGGTGACTGTCGTGTCACCGGGCACGAAGCCGGTGCCGGTGATCGTCACCGTCTGTCCGCCCGACTGGGGACCGGTGTTCGGCGTGATCGACGCGACGGTCGGCGGTGCTGCCGCCACGTACGTGAATCCGTCCGGTGCGGTCGCGTCCGCGCCCGGCAGGAGCACGGTGACGTCCACCGGTCCGACCTGGCCGGGCGGGGTGACCACGGTCAGCGAGGTGCCGCCCGGGTTGACCGTGACGTTGGTGCCCGGGGTGTCGCCGAAGGTCACTCCGGTCGCTCCGGTGAAGCCGGTGCCGCTGATGGTCACCGTGGTGCCGCCGACGGTCGGCCCGGTGTCCGGGACGATCGAGGTGATCGTCGGCCCGAGGTAGGTGAACGTCGGCGCGGTCACCCGACCGGCCGGGAAGACCAGCTCGACCAGGGCCGGCCCCGCCGGGTTCGGCGGCGTCACCACGGTGATCGTGGTGCCTGCGGGGTTGACGGTGAACCCGGTGCCGGGCAGTCCGTCGAAGTCCACGCCGGCCGCCCCGGTGAAGCCGGTGCCGGTGATCGTCACCGTGGTGCCGCCGACGGTCGGCCCGGAGGTCGGCGTGAGGCCGGTGATCGTGGCCGCGCTGCCGTCGGCGAGGTACGTGTAGCCCAGCGGTGCGGCGGTGCCGTTCACCGTGCCGACCACGACCTCGGCGGGTCCGACCGCGCCGGGCGGGGTGACCGCCGTCAGGGAGGTGCCGCCCGGCGCGACCGTGACGTCGGTCGCGGGCACCCCGTCGAAGGTGACCGTGGTGCCACCCGGGATGAAGCCCGTGCCGGTGATCGTCACGGTCTGGCCGCCTGACTGCGGGCCCTCGTCGGGGCTGATCGTCGCGGTGGTCGGTGCCGCCGGCGGACGCTCGCAGAGCGCCTCGGCCACGATGACGGTGCCGACGGGAATGGTGGTCGGGACGCCGAGGATGCTGCCCGACAGGGTCAGCACGGCCCGCACCGTGATCGCGGTGGCGTCGGTGGCGGTGGTCGTCTCGACCCGGGTCAACGAGGCGTTCAGGCTCGCGTCCAGCAGCCCCGGCACCACCACCGCCGCGCTGCCCACGACGGCGGGGGTGTTCGCCGTCAGCGTCACCGCCGAGCCGAACAACTCCAGCCCGACGAGCGTGGTGTCCGCGCTGGTCGCGCCGACCTGCGGACAGACCGCGGTGGCGGTGACCTCGGCGGCGTCCAGCACGTCGATGCCGAGCACGGTCAGGTTGAGGCCGTTGACGCTGGAGGACGCCGACGATCCGTCGGCCGCCCGGGTGGCGGTGACCTCCTCGACGGTGCCGCTGGCGGTCACACCGACCGCCCCCGGTACCGAGATCGCCAGCAGCGTCTCGGTGTCGGTGCCCCCGCCGGCGGGCGCGGTGGCGGTGCCGACGGTCGCGTCGGCGCTGATCACGGCTATCCCGGCCACCTCGGCCGAGAGGTCGACGACGACGCCGCGGGCGCTCGCGTCGCCCGGTGCCGCCAGTGCCGGCGTACCCAGGGTCAGGGTTGCCAGGCTGGTGACCAGTAGCGCCGTGGCGGCGCTCGTGGTTCTTCGCAGGACGGTCCTCACCAATTTCCCCCGTTCAGATGGATGACGGGCCTGCGTGATGTGGCGGCAGCCGTCAACGAGTGAACGAGAAAAAATAGGTCAAGTTACGCATTTCGGACCTTGGATGGCTGTGGGTGGCGGCCGGCGTCCGCGCGATGGCGTCCGCCCGCTGTTCCCGGCGCTCCAGGGTTGATCGACTCCACAGGTGAACGTCCCCGGGCGTGTCGCTGGCTATTGCTAATGGAAACCATTATCGTCTGCTGGTCCGGAGTCGTCGAGCGTCGGGAGTACGCGGTGGGTCATGTGTTGCTGGTCGAGAGTTGGGTCGGTGCGATGAGCAGCCTGCTGCCCCGGGCGATCCGGGAGGCAGGACATCGGTTCACGTTCCTGACCAGGAACCTGCACCACTACCTGCGCCAGGGCGGCGGCACCGGGACGCATCCGCTGCTCGACGCCGACCACGTGATCACCGCCGAGACCAACGATCCGGAACGGCTGCTGCCGCACGTACGGAAGCTGCACGAGGTGCTGCGGTTCGACGGCGTCGTCACGTCCTGCGACTACTACCTCGCCACCGTGGCCCGGCTCGCCGCGGACCTGGGCCTGCCGGGCGCCCGGCCGGAAGCCGTCGAGTGCGCCTACCGCAAGGACCTGGCGCGGCAGCGGATGCAGGCTGCCGGCCTGCCCGGCCCGGCGTTCGCCGTCACCGGGGACTGGGCGGGCACCGAGGCCGCCGCCCGCGCCCTGGGTTTCCCGCTGGTCGTCAAACCGGTCGACCTGTGCGCCGGGATGTTCGTCCGGCTGGTGGCCGACCGGGACCAGCTACGCGAGGCGTTCGACGCCCTCGGCGAGTTCCCGGTCAACGCCCGGGGGCAGCAGCGTTCACCGCTGGTGCTGCTGGAGGAGGTGTTGGTCGGGCCGGAGGTCAGCGTCGAGACCGTCACCGTCGACGGGGAGACGACGGTGCTCGGTGTGACGGACAAGAGCCTCGCCGGTGCGCCGTGGTTCGTGGAGACGGGGCACATGTTCCCCGCCGCGCTCGACGCCGCGACGGCCGGTGCGGTGGGCGACATGGCCGTCGCCGCCCTCGCCGCGGTCGGGTTCGACCGGGGGGTGGCGCACACCGAGCTGCGACTGACGGCCGCCGGGCCACGGGTGGTGGAGATCAACCCCCGCCCGGCGGGCAACCAGATCACCGAACTGGTGCGACGTGCGACCGGGGTGGACCTGCCCATGGTGTACGCCCGGCTGGCCGTGGGTGAGCAGCCGGGGGTCGCGGTGGCCGACACCGGTGTCCGTAGCGCCGCCATCGCGTTCCTGCTCCCGCCCCGCGCCGGCACCGTCGCCGGGATCGACGGGGTGACCGCGCTGGCTGCCGCTCCCGACGTGGTCGACTGGGCGGTGAAGCCCGCCGGACACCGCACCGGCGACGCGGTGAGCAACAACGACTACCTCGGTCACGTCATGACGGTGGACACCACGGGCCCCGGCGCCCGGGCCCGGGCCGACGCACTGGTCGCCGGGCTCGGCGTCCGGTACGTCGACGAGCTGGCCGGAGCCCACGCGTGACCCCGGTGGACACCGGTGGGCCGGTCACGTCGGTGCCGGACCTGATCGACGCGGTCCGAGCGGGCCGCTTCGGCCCCGACCCGGCCACCGCGCAGGTCACCGTCGCGTTCACCACCCGACAGGGTGCCCGGCATGCCGGGCGGGCCCGTGGCTACCGCAACCAGGTGCTGAGCCTGCGGGTGGACGCCGCCGTCGGTTCGTGCGCGACGGAACCCGACGAGCTGACCGACGAGGTCGCCCACGACTGCGTCGGTCGCAGCGTCGCGGAACTGCTCACCCACCCGGCGTCGGCGGTGCGCGTCGCGGCCCTGGACGCCTACCTCGCCACGGTCCGACCGCACCCGCAGGCCGCCTGCGACAGGGTAACCATCCCGGCCGGGACGTCGCTTGCCAAGTCGACCGCCCGGGCCGCCGCCGTGGTGGACCTGCTGCCGGTGGTGCCGGGGCAGCAGGTCCTGGTCGTCGGGGTGGTGAACTCCCTGCTGGCGCAGTTGCGGGAGCGGGGCGTCGGCTACCTGCCGTGCGACCGGGCCGGCGGGAGCACGGAGTGGGGGGAGACGTGCCTGCCGGACGCCGCCGTGCTGCTGGAACGCTGCGACGCGCTGCTGGTGTCCGGGATGACCCTGGGCAACGACACGTTCGCGCCGCTGCTGCGGCACGCCCGTACCACCGGCAAGCCGATGGTGGCCTTCGCCCAGACCGGCAGCGCCGTCCTGCCGTGTTTCCTCGGCGCGGGGTTGAGTGGCGTGTCCGCCGAGCCGTACCCGTTCTTCTGGCTCGACGGCGCAGCGACGACGGTCTACCGCTACCGTGCCGGGGCCGGGTCGCCGTGCTGACCGCCTCCGTGCCCGCCGCCCGCGCGCCGCACCTGCTGGGCCTGCTGGGACGCTCCCCGGTGGCGTTCGTCGACACCCCGCTGCCGCACCCGCACGGCGGGTTCCACGCCAAGGTGGAGTACCTGAGCCCGGGGGGCATGAAGGCGCGGGCCGCGGTGGCGATGTTGCGGGCCGCCCGGCGGCGCGGTGACCTGCGGCCGGGCGGCACCGTGGTGGAGTCGACCAGCGGCACGCTGGGGCTCGGTCTCGCGTTCGCCGGGCAGGCCCTGGGCCACCCGGTCGTCCTCGTGGTGGACCGGGAGATCGAACGGCCGATGCGCGCGCTGCTGGCGGCCCACGGGGCGACGGTGGAGGTGGTGGCGCAGCCGCACCCGGTCGGTGGTTGGCAGCAGGCCCGCCTGGACCGGTTGCGTGAGGTGCTGGCCCGTATCCCCGGCGCCTACTGGCCCGACCAGTACCACAACCCGGACAACGCCGCCGGTTACCGCAGCCTCGCCGAGGAGTTGACAGGCCAGGTCGAGGCCGTGGACGTGCTGGTGTGCAGCGTCGGCACCGGTGGGCACAGTGCCGGTCTGGGCCGGGCGTTGCGCCGGTACTGGCCGGGGATGCGGCTGGTCGGGGTCGACACCGTCGGCTCGACGATCTTCGGACAGCCCGCGCGGCCCCGGCTGATGCGCGGGTTGGGCAGCAGCATCTTCCCCCGCAACGTCGACTACGCGGCCTTCGACGAGGTGCACTGGGTCGGCCCGGTGGAGGCGGTGGACACCTGCCGCCGGTTGGCCCGGGCGGCGTTCGTCACCGGCGGCTGGAGCACCGGGGCCGTCGCCCGGGTCGCCGCGTGGATCTGCCGGATGCAGCCCGGTGCCCGGGTGGTGACGATCTTCCCGGACGGCCCGCACCGCTACCTCGACTCGATCTTCGACGACGCCTACTGCGCCCGCCACGGGCTGTTCGCCCCGGCTCCGGACCATCCGATCGAGATCCCGTACCCGGATGTCGTCGAGGTGACCCGGTGGAGTCGCTGCCGGACCGTCCTCGACCCGCTGCGCCGCCTGGCGGTGCCGGCATGAGGCTCGACTGGCGCAGCTACCCGCTGCGGCTGCGGGAACCGCTGCGGATCTCCCGGGCGACGATGCCGGGCCGTGACGCCGTCCAACTCGACCTGTCCCACGACGGCGTCACCGGCCACGGCGAGGTGGTGACCAGCGTCTACTACGGACTGGACCTGGCCGCCATCCTCGCACTGCTGCCCGGGCTGCGGCACCGGGTGCGCGACTGCGGCGAACCCGAGGTGCTGCTCGCGGAGTTACCGGCACTCGCCACGCAGCTACCCACCGGTGTGCTGGCGGCCCTGGACGCCGCCGTCCACGACCTGCTGGGCCGCAGGGCCGCACAGCCGGTGTACCGGTGGCTCGGCCGTCCCGCCCCGACCCCGGCGGCCACGGCCCACACCATCGGTCTCGTCGCGCCCGGCCACGCCGGGGCCACCGCGCGGGACCTGGCCCGACGCGGCTTCCGACTGGTCAAGGTCAAGTGTGGAGACCCCGCCGACGTGGCCCGGGTCGCCGCCGTCCGCGCCGCACTGCCGCAGGCACGGCTCCTGCTCGACCCCAACGGCGCGTGGACCCCCGAGCAGACCGTGCGGTTGCTCGACACGCTACGCCCGTACGACATCGACGCCGTCGAGCAGCCCATCGCGCCCGGCACCCCGCAGCTGCTCGGCTGGATCAGCGCGCGCACCGACGTGCCGGTCATCGCCGACGAGGACGCGGCCACGGCGGCGCACGTCGACGCCCTCGTCGGCACGGTGGCCGGCATCAACGTCAAGCTGGCCAGGTGCGGCGGCATCCACGCCGCCCGGCAGATCGCCGCCACGGCCCGGGCCCACGGCATGGACCTCATGCTGGGCTGCCTTGTCGCCAGCTCGCTGGGCATCGCACCGGCGGTGCACCTCACCGGCGACGCCCGCTGGGTCGACCTGGACGGGCACCTGCTGCTCGCCGACGATCCATGGACCGGCATCGGCGGTCACGACGGCGTCCTGCGGGTGAGCGGGGCACCCGGTCTCGGCGTGCGGGCGGCCCGATGAACACGTGGTCCACCCTGCGCAGCTTCCCGCTGCCGATCCGGCTGCTGGTGGTCAACCAGTTCGGGGTCAACGTCGGTTTCTACCTGCTGCTGCCCTACCTCGCCGGCTACCTGGCCGACGACGTCGGCCTCTCCACCGCCGTGATCGGCATCGTGCTCGGCGTGCGCAACCTCAGCCAGCAGGGCCTGTTCCTGCTGGGTGGCTCCGCCGCCGACCGGCTGGGCGCCCGAGGTGTCATCATCGCCGGTTGTGCCCTGCGCGCCGTCGGCTTCGGGTTGTTCGCCCTCGGCACGGCACTGCCGGTGCTGCTGGCCGCGTCGATCCTGTCCGGACTGGCCGGGGCGCTGTTCAACCCGGCCGTACGCAGCTACGTGGCGCAGGCCGCCGCCGACCGGCGGGCCGAGGCGTTCGCCCTGTTCACCGTCTTCGCCAGTGCCGGCGCGCTGTTCGGGCCGCTACTCGGCTCGGCGCTGCTGCTGGTCGACTTCCGGGCCGCCGCGCTGACCGCCGCCGGGCTGTTCGCCGCACTCACCGTGGCGCAGGCGGTCTGGCTGCCCGCCACCCCGGCCACCTCCGCCGAGGCGACGCTCTGGCAGGACTGGCGTACCGGCCTCGCCGACCGCCGGTTCCTGGCCTTCAGCGTCGCGCTGGCCGGCATGTTCGCGCTGCAGACCCAGCTGTACCTGATCCTGCCGGTGCAGGCGGCGCACGTCACCGGGCAGCCGGTGGCGGTCGCCGTGCTGTTCGTCGTCTCCACCGTCGTGACGCTCACCCTGCAACTGCCGCTGACCGGCTGGCTGCGGGGCCACTGGCGCCGTGGGGCGAGCATCACCGTCGGGATGGCGGTCATGGGGGCCGGGTTCCTGCTGCCGCTGCTGCGTGTGGAGTCGTCGTCGCCGGCGCTGCGGCTGGTGCCGGTGCTGGCCGCGGCGGTGCTGCTCACCCTGGGGGTGATGATCGCCCAGCCGTTCGTGCTGGAGTTGATCCCCGCCTTCGCCGGCCCCCGGCTGACCGGTACCTACTTCGGCCTGTTCTACCTGGTGTCCGGGGTCCTCGCCGCCGGCTGCACCGCCGCCGTCGGCGCGGCGGTGGGCACCGCCACGGCAACCGGGGTGCCGCCGGCGGCGTGGCTGCTCACCGCCACCGTCGGGGTGGCCTCGGCGGGCGCGGTGTGCCTGCTGCGCCTCGACGGCTCCCGCACGCCCGTGCCCCCGCCGGCCCCGGTGGGGGTGTCATGAGCGACGGGAACCTCCTCACCGACAACCCGGAACTGTACGAACAGCAGTTCCCCGACCCGGGTCACCGTGCCGCCCGGTTCGTCGACGACGTCGTACGCCGGTTCGCCGACCGCACCGACGTCGCGCCCCGGCTGCTCGACGTCGGATGCGGCACCGGCCGCGACGTCGGGCACCTCGCCACCCTCGGCTACGCCGCCGTCGGGTTGGACACGTCGGTGCCGATGCTGACGTACGCGCGGCGTCGCCACCCCGGCGTCCGGTTCGTCCACGCCGACCTGCGGGACTTCGACCTGGCCGGCCCCGTCGACGTGGTCACCTGCCTGGACAGCGCGCTGCTGTACTGCCACACCAACGCCGACCTGACGGCGTTCCTGCGCTGCTGCCACCGGCACCTGCGCCCCGGTGGGCTGCTGCTGGCCGAGATGCGCAACGGCGCGTTCTTCCTCGGCAACACCGAACTCCTCGACGGCACCCGTACCCGCACGGTGACCTGGCGCGGCGTCCCGTACACGTCCGGCACGCGGCTGTGGATCGACCACGGTGGGCAGCTGCTGCGCCGCGAACGGGTCTGGACCTGGCCGGCCTGCCCGCAACCGCTGGTGCAGACCTCGGCCTGGCGGCTGCTGTTCCCCGCCGAGCTGCGCTACCTGCTCGACACCACCGGGTTCGACGTGGTGGCCCTGTTCGACGCCCCCGGTCCCCGCACCGACCCGCCCTGGCATCCGAGCGCCGCGTTGTCGCCCGCGCTGTCCGGTGACCGCCTGCACCTGGTCGCGCGTCGACGCTTCGGCCCGGCCTGACTGTGGCCGCGGCAGCACCGCGGCGAGACCCACCGCCTTATCGGAAAGGACATTCATGATGGATAGTTCGTCTGCGGACGCGTCGAGGGTGACCCGTCGCGGCCTGCTCGGCGGTGCCGCCGCCGTCTCCGCCGCCCTGCTGGCCGGCTGCGGTGGGGGCGACGACCCGAGCACCCCCGCCGCCGGGCGACCCCGGCGCGGCGGCCGGCTGCGGGCGGCGTTCGCCGGCGGTGGCATCAACGAGACACTGGACCCGCACCTGGCCAACCTGTTCAACGAGGCGTCCCGGGCCAAGGCGATGTTCGACAAGCTCGCCGACTACGGCCCCGACGTCTCCATCCGGCCGCGCCTCGCCGAACGCTGGGAACCCGACAGCGACCTCACCCGCTGGCGGATCAGCCTGCGGGAGGCGACGTTCCACGACGGGCGGCCGGTCCGCGCCGCCGACGTGCTGTACAGCTACGCCAGGATCACCGACCCGAAGAAGGCCTACCGGGCCAGGGCCAGCCTCGGCCTGCTCGACCTGCGCCGCAGCCGCGCCATCGACGACCGGACCGTGGAACTGGCCCTCACCCGCCCCTTCGCCGAGTTCCCCAACGCCCTGGCCGCGTTCGGCGCGTACATCGTCCCCGAGGGCGCCGACAGCTTCACCCGGCCCGTCGGATCCGGGCCGTTCACCTTCGACTCCTGGCAGCCCGGCCGGTCACTGCTGCTCAAACGCTACGACGGCTACTGGGAGGGCGCAGCCCACCTCGACGAGCTGGAATACCTGATCAGCAACGAGGAGTCGGCCCGGGTCAACGCCCTGCTCGCCGGGCAGGTGGAGTACGCCCACGACATCACCCCCACCACCGCCCGCACCCACGCCGGCAGCACCCGGCTGACCGTCACCCGGATGCCGAACAGCACCATGCAGTCCTTCGCCATGAAGGTCGACCGGCCGCCGTTCGACAACCGGGACCTCCGCGAGGCCATGTTCCTGCTCACCGACCGCCGACAGCTCGTCGACACCGTCCTCGCCGGATCCGGGCAGATCGGCAACGACCTGTTCGGCAAGGGCTACCAGCACTACGCCGACGACATCCCCCAACGCACCCACGACCCCGACCGGGCCCGCTTCCTGATCGACAAGGCCGACGCCCGGGGCCTGCGGATACGCCTCGACACCGCCTCGGTGGCCAGCGGCTTCGTCGAGGCCGCCAGCATCCTCACCGACCAGGCCAGACAGGCCGGCCTGGTCATCGACACCGCGCTGGGCAACAAGGACACCTACTGGAAGGACATCCTCGACACCGGTGTGCTGGCCTCGTACCGCTCCGGCGCCATGCCCATCGAGACGCACATCTCCCAGCGGCTGCTGACCAGCTCCACCACCAACGCGACCCGGTGGACCCGCCCCGACTTCGACGCCCTCTACACCCGGGCCGTCTCCAGCACAGACGAGGCCACCCGCCGGCAGGCGTACGGCGACATGCAACGCGTCCTGCACGCCGAGGGCGGCTTCCTGATCTGGGGTTTCGCCGACTTCCTCGTCGCCACCGCACCCCGCGTCGGTGGCGTGTCCGCCCAGGCACCGGCCAACACCCTCGACTGGGCCCGCTTCGACAAGGTCTGGCTGGGGTGAGCCTGCCCCGCTACGCCGCAGGGCGGCTGCTGCTCGGACTCGGGCAGGTCGCCGGGATCACCACCATCGTGTTCGTGCTCACCGAGGCGCGGCCCGGTGACGCCGCCGTGGTGATCGCCGGCGACCAGCCCGACCCGGCCCGGATCGCGGCCGTCCGGCAACAGCTGGACCTCGACCGGCCGGCCTGGCAGCGCTACCTCGACTGGCTGACCGACCTGCTCCACGGCGACCTCGGCGTGTCACTGATCTCGGGACGGCCGATCGTCGACCGGCTCGCCGACAGCGCAGGCGTCACCCTGCTGCTGGCGGCGGTGACCCTGCTCGTGCTCGTACCGCTCGCCGTCGCCCTGGGCATGCTGGCGGCCCGCCGGGAGGGGGGACCACTGGACCGGACGGTGTCCGCGGTGTCGGTCGCCCTGTACGCGGTGCCGGAGTTCGCCCTGGCGATCCTGCTCGTCGCCGTGTTCGGCGTCCGCCTCGGCTGGCTGCCACCCACCGCGTTCGGCGCCGACCTGCTCGCCCAACCGTCGGTGCTCGTACTGCCCCTGCTCGTGCTGCTCGCCCGACCGGTCTGCACCATCAGCCGACTCACCCGCGCCGGCCTGCTCGACGCGCTACGCGCCGAGCACCTCCGCCACGCCCGCCGCCTCGGCATCACCGGCGGCCGGCTCTGGCTGCGCCACGCCCTGCCCGACGCCCTGGCACCGGTCGTGCAGCAACTCGCCCGCACCACCGACTGGCTACTCGGCGGGGTCATCGTCGTCGAGGCGGTGTTCGTCATCCCCGGACTCGGCACCGCCCTGGTCGACGCCGTGTCCAGCCGCGACGTGCCCACCGTGCAGGCACTGTGCGTCCTCGTCGCCGTCACCACGGTGCTGGTGAACCTGGCCGCCGACCTGGTGGCGTTCCGCCTCGCCCCGCGTACCCCGGTGGGCCGATGAGGCGGCTGCGCACCCTGACCGTGGCGGCGCTGCTCAGCGTGCCGCTCGGCCTGGCCGTGGGCGGGCCGCTCCTTTCCGGTGAGCCGGCCGGCCGCACGTTCCCGTTCACCGACGACGGGCCGCTGGGCACCGACTTCGTCGGCCGCGACGTCGGCCAGCAGATCCTGCTCGGCGGCCGGTCCGTGGTCGCCGTCGCCGTCGCCGCGACGCTGCTGGCGTACCTCGTCGGGGTGCCCCTCGGGTTGCTGGCCGCGTCGACCCGCCGCCGGTGGGTCGACGAACTGCTCATGCGCCCACTGGACCTGGCGCTGGCCGTGCCGTCACTGCTGCTGCTGATCCTGCTGGCCGCCACCGCACCGCCCGGACCGCTCACCCTGGTCGGGATCGTCGCGCTGATCGGGCTGCCGGAGATCACCCGGATCACCCGGGCAACCGCGCTGCCGCTGGCCCACGGGCCGGCCTTGGAGGCTATGCGCCTGTACCGCGAGACCTGGTGGCGACGTGGCCCCGGCTACGTCGCCACCGGCATCCGCCGGGTCCTGCTCGCCGATGCCGGCGTCCGGTTCGTCGGCGCGACGTACCTGGTGGCCACCGCCAGCTTCCTGGGCATCGGCGTGGCACCCGACGCCGCCGACTGGGCGGTCATGGTGGACCGCAACCGCGCCGGACTGTTCCTGCAACCCTGGGCCGTCGCCGTCCCCGCCGCCCTGCTCATCTGCCTGGCCGTCGGCCTCAACCTGGCCACTGACCAGATGCTGGTCAGCCGCCGCACCGACCCCCCGCCCCGGCCCGCGCCCTCCACGACCGCCCCCCGCCCGCCGACACCCGGCACCCTCCTTGAGGTACGGGACCTGACCGTCACCAGCGGCGACACCCGCCTGGTCGACGGCGTCTCCGTCGCCCTGCCCGCCGGGAAGATCCTCGCCGTCGTCGGCGCCTCCGGCAGCGGCAAGACCACCACCGGCCGGGCCCTGCTCGGCGACGTCGCCCACACCGGCACCGTCACCCTGGCCGGCGCGCCCGTCACCACCCGCACCCCGCCACCGCCCGGCAGCGTCGGCTACGTCCCCCAGCAACCCGGTGCCGCACTGCACCCGGTACGCCGCATCGGTGCCGTGCTCGACGAGATCGCCCGGCACCACACGCCCGGCACCGGCCGCAGCGCCCGCCGACGCGCCGTGACCGCCGTCCTCGACCGGGTCAGCCTGCCCACCGACCGCCGGTTCCTACGCCGTTTCCCGCACCAGCTCTCCGGCGGTCAGCAGCAACGCCTCGTCATCGCCCACGCCCTGCTCGCCCACGCCGTCCTGCTCATCGCCGACGAACCCACCACCGGGCAGGACGCCCTCACCCGCACCGACGTCGCCCGGGAACTCACCACCCTCGCCCGCGACGGCATCGCCGTGCTCCTGCTCAGCCACGACCTGCACCTCGTGCGCGCCGTCGCCGACCAGATTCTCGTGCTGCACCGGGGAGCCGCCGTCGAGTACGGCACCGCCGCCGACGTCCTCGCCACCCCCCGACACCGGTACGCCCGGGACCTGCTCGCCGCGCCACCGCACCCGCCGTCGACGGCGACCCGGCAGGACCGGCCGCTGCTGCACGCCGCCGGTCTGAGCGCCGCCCACCGCGACGGCGGCCGACGACGTGACGTGCTCCACGACGTCACCCTGACCGTCCCCGCCGGGCGGTGCCTGGCCGTGGTCGGCCGCTCCGGCAGCGGCAAGACCACCCTCGCCCGCTGCCTCGCCGGCCTGCACCCCACCCGCACCGGCCTGGTGACCCTCGACGGGCAACCCCTCGCCGGGCACCTGGACCGCCGCCGCCCCGACGAACTGGCCGCCATCCAGTACGTGTTCCAGGACGCCCGCGCCAGCTTCGACCCCCACCGGAGCGTCCTCGACCAGACGGCCGCCCCCGCGCGACGCCTCCGCGACGCCCCACCGGAGCAGGCCCGCCGCACCGCCCTGGACCTGCTCGCCCGGGTGGGCCTCACCGAACCCACGGTCACCCGACGCCCCGACCGGCTCTCCGGCGGCGAACTGCACCGCGCCGCACTCGCCCGCGCCCTGGCCAGCCGACCCCGGGTGCTCATCTGCGACGAGACGACCGCCGGGCTCGACCGGCTCACCCAGCACGGCATCCTCACCCTCCTCGACGAACTGCGGCACAGCCTCCGGCTGACCGTCGTGGTGATCAGCCACGACCGGGACGTGGTCGCGCACCTCGCCGATCACATCGTCGTTCTCGACAACGGAACCGTCGTCGACCACGGCCTTGCCGAGGACCTGCTCCACCACGCGCAGCACCCGCTGACCCGCGCCCTGCTGCACACCCACCCGGCGGACGACACCGCACCCACCCATCCGTGACCGGAGGAACCATGCCGCACCACCGACAGCGCATCGGCCCGTACGAGGTCCAGACTGCCGGCCCCCGGCACGTCGACGGGGCGCGCAGCGTCATGCTGGACACCTTCTACCGCGACTTCGGCTTCGGCTACCGGCCCGAATGGCACGCCGACGTCATCGACCTCGACGGCACCTACCTCACACCCGACCGGCACGCCCTGTTCGTCGCGACCAAGGGCGACGAGGTCGTGGGCACCACCGCGGTACGCGCCGCCGCGCCCAAGAGCCCACCCCACCCACGTTTCCTCGCCGAGCGCTACCCCGACGACACCACCGCGCAGCTGTTCCGGGTCTACGTGCGGCCCGGACACCGACGGTGCGGTCTCGCCCGGGCACTGGTCGGCCTCGCCGTCGACTTCGTCACCCGGCAACCCCGCTACCGTGCGCTCTACCTACACACCGACACCCGCGTCGCCGGTGCCGAACCGTTCTGGCGGAGCCTGGCGACGCCGGTCCACGACGCGCGTGACGGCCACGACGCCACCTGCCAGACCGTCCACTTCGAGATCCCGCTGCCCGGCCGCCACCGGTAGCCGCCCGTCGTACCCGGGCGTACCGGATCCGCCGCGGACGGCTTGACCTGGAGCGCGCTCCAGGTGGCAGGGTCGACGCCATGGCAGGGGACAGGGGAGCGGCCCGGCTGGTGCTGGGGACGATGAACTACGGCACGACCGTGGACCGGGACCGCGCGTTCGCGCTGCTGGACAGGTTCGTGGAGCTGGGCGGGGAGTGGCTCGACACGGCCAACTGTTACGCGTTCTGGTCCGACCCGACCGGTCTCGGCGGGGCGAGCGAGCGGGTGATCGGGGCGTGGCTGCGGGCCCGGCCGGACGGGCGGGCCCGGGTGCGGATCGCGACGAAGGTCCGGTACGACCCGCTGGTGGCGCACCGCTGGCCCGAGTCCGCCGAGGGACTGTCGGCCGGGGCGGTCGAGGCAGGCGTCGCCGGCAGCCTGTCCCGGCTGGGCGTCGACACGGTCGACCTGCTGTGGGCACACGGCGAGGACCGCACCGTGCCGCTCGCCGAGACCGTCGCCGCCTTCGGCGCGCTCGTCAGCAGGGGGACCGTGCGCCGGGTGGGGGCGGCCAACCACGCCTCGTGGCGCGTCGAGCAGGCCCGTGCCCTGGCCCGCAACCAGGGGGTGGCCCAGTGGTCGGCGCTGCAACTGCGGCACTCGCTGGCGCAACCCCGACCCGGTGCCGCGTTGCCGACCAGGGTCACAAACTTCTCGCCGCCGACGACCTCGACTACGCGCACACCGAGGGCCTGGACGTGTGGGCCTACACCCCGTTGATCAACGGTGGTTACGTGCGCCCCGACAAGCCCCTCCCCGAGGCGTACGACCACCCGGGGGACGAGCCGGGTCCTCGGTGTGCTCGACGAGATCACCGTCGAGACGGGAGCGACGCGCAACCAGGTGGTGCTCGCCTGGCTGCTGCGGCAGGGCATCCGGCCCATCGTCGGCGTGAGCAGCCTCGCGCAGCTCGACGAGGCCGTCGACGCGGTGGACGTGCCGCTGGGCGACGGCCAGCTGGCCCGGCTGGCGGCCGCCCGCTGAACAGCAACGGGGGGTATCGGGTGGATCGTCGTCCGCCGAGCCGGTGCCGCCGTCGGGCGACGGCGGCACCGGCCGTTCCGGCGGCGCCTCAGGTGGTGACGGTGGCCAGCGGCGTCAGGCCGTAGGTGCGGGCGTAGCCGTTCTCGGTGCCCACGAGCAGGTCGACGACCTCGAAGTAGCGGTCCCAGAAGGGGGTCTCGCGCAAGGCGTCGATCAACAGGCGGTAGGCGTCGTGGTCGTCCGCCTCCCAGACCCAGATGTCGGTGACCCGCGCCGAGTAGAACTCCGTGTCGTAGAAGCGGGAGCGGACACCGCGGGTGCGGGCCTCGATGACGGGGAGAACGTGGGTGGTGAAGGCTTGGACGCGTTCGTCCACGGTCATTGCCAGCCACTCGGGGGTGGTTTTGACCAGCATGAAAGCGGTGACCGGCGGCTCGGTTCGGTCAGCGGACATCGACGGCCCCCTGCGTGGTGAGGACGGCGGGCCGGAGCGTGCGGGCGCACCACTGCGCGAACGCGGTGGTCGGCCCGGCCTGCGGTGAGCGGTCGACGCCCGAGTCCAGGCCCTCGTCCTTGGCGCGTTTCATGTCGACCATGGCCTCGACGAATGCCTCGTTGAGGCCGTAGCCGAGCATGGTGGAGCGCAGTTCGTCGAGCGACTGACGCCGGTAGCGGACCGGACGGCCCAGTTCCTCGCTCATGATGCGGGCCAGGTCGTCGGGCGAGAGGTCGTGCGGGCCGAGCACCGGGACGGTGCCCACGCCGGTCCAGGAGCGGTCCAGCAGCAGGGCGGCCGCGGCGGCGGCGATGTCGGCGACGGCGACCATGGGGGCCGGACGGTTCGCGGTGACGGTGTCGGTGAAGACGCCGTCGGCGCGGATCGCGTCGACCTCCTCCAGCAGGTTCTCGTAGAAAGACGGGCAGGCCAGGGCACGGTAGGCGACGCCGGAGCCGGCGATCAGGTCGTCCATGGCCAGGGAGGCGGTGACCAGCCCGGCCCGGGCGGCCTGCGGGGTGCCACGGCCGAGCGCCGAGACGCCGACAACGTGGCCGACGCCGTGGGCGGCGAAAGCACGCGCGGCCGGGCGGGTGAAGCCGCTGTAGGCCTCGTCGGGCGTGACGGAGGCGTCCGGGGGCACCAGCCAGAACACGGCGTCCGCCCCGGCGAAGGCACGTTCGACGGTCGCGGCGTCGCCGTGCGAGCCGACGACCACCTCGACCCGTTCACGGACGTCTTCGGGTAGCCGGACCGGATCCCGGACGACGACACGCAACTCCTCGCGGCCTGTGGGAGCGGCCTCGATCAGCAGCGACAGCAGGTGCCGCCCGATGTTCCCGGTGGGGCCGGTAATCACGATCATGAAACCTCGATTGTCGGATCGGCAGGACCCACTCATCGTGCGGACGGGCACCGCATTGCCACAATGGGAACTTCAGCATCCGATCATTGCCTGAAGTGGAATAACTACGGTGAGCAGCCCACCCCCGAGCCTCGATGCCAACCTCGCCGTCGCTCTCGACGCCCTACTGACCGAGCAGAGCGTCACCCGCGCCGCCGCGCGGCTGCAGACCTCCCCCGCGGCGATGAGCCGTACCCTGGCCCGGTTGCGCCGGGTTCTCCGAGATCCACTACTGGTCCGGGCCGGACAGCGGATGGTGCCCACGCCGCGCGCCGAGGCGCTGCGGGACGAGGCCGGTGCGGTGGTACGCCGGCTGGAGGCGTTGCTCGCCCCGAGCGGCGGAATCGATCCCGCGGCACTGCGGCGCACCTTCACCGTCCAGGCCGCGGACCTGGTCGGTGCCGCAGTCGCGCCCGGGCTGCTCCGGTTCGCCCGACAGCGGGCGCCGGGCGTCTCGCTGCGGGTACTGGCCGAGGAGTGGGAGGCGGGCCCCGCGCTGCGTGACGGACGGATCGACCTGGAAATCGGGGCCATCGACCACGTCGACCCGGAGACCCACGTCGAAGAACTCGTCACCCTGCGGATGGCGGCCGGTGTCAGGGCCGGGCACCCACTCACCGAGGGAACCCTGACGGCCGCCCGGCTCGCGGCGGCCGAGCACGTGGCGGTCAGCCGTCGCGGACGCTTCAGCGGACCGCTGGACACGGCCCTGGCCGCGCAGGGGCTCAGCCGGCGGGTCGGCGCCGTCCTGCCCGGACACCTGGCCGCGATGATGCTGGCCGCAGCCGAGGACGTGGTCTGCCTGGTGCCGACCGCACTGCCGGGTGAACCTTCGTCACGGCTCAGCGACGCGGCGCACACGCTGGGGCTGCGCCTGTTGGACATTCCACTGCCACTGCCACCGCTGACGATCGGCATGGCCTGGCACCCGCGGCACAGCGTCGACGGTGCCCACCAGTGGCTGCGTGCCGCCGTGCGTCACGTGTTCCGTCCCGACCGGGAGGAATAGGACCTGGGTATCAGGCCGCGTACGTGCCCGCGCTGTCGGCGGGTGCGGATGCGGCCGATCACCGGCGGCGGCGGGACATCCACTGCCAGAGGTGGGTGCCGTCGACGCTCGGGTCGTTGCGGGCCACGTAGATCCAGGAGAAGTGGCCGGGGAACCGGTAGCCGTTCCAGACGACGTGGTCGTACAGGGTGATCAGTGAGCCCGGGATGAGGTCGTGGGCGTGGACCGTGTTGGTCTCCGGTGGCACGGTGTCGTCGTCACGCGAGGTGACCAGCCAGGTCGGGGTGTCGATCGCCGCCAGCTCCGCGTCGGTGACCAGCGGCGGACCCTCGCCACCGAGCGGCTCGACGACGCCGCAGATCGGCACCGACGCGGCGAACAGGTCGGGGTAGGCGACTGTCATCTTCAGGGACATGTAGCCGCCGTTGCTGCAGCCGACCACGTGGATCCGGTCGGGGTCGACGTGCTCACGACGGACGAGGTCGTCGACGATGTCGCGGATCAGCGGGGCGAACCGGGGACCGTCCTCCATCCAGTAGGAGGTGCTCTGCGGGGCCACGACGTACGCGCCGGCGAAGATCCGTTGGGCCTGCGGGGTGGCGAAGCCCAACGCGCCCCGGTTGGCGCGCAGCGTGGTCTCGTTGTCGTAGTAGCCGTCGGGCAGGGAGGCGCCCTCGCCGGCGCCGTGCAGCCAGAGGATCAGCGGTCGCCGGCCCCGACCCGGTGAACGCTCCGGGGAGTACAACCGGTACTTCATGCCCGACCCCGAGACGTGGTGGCTGAAGGCGTCCACCTCGGGGTTCGACAGCCGCCCCTGCACGAAGCCGGTGATGGTGACGGGTGGGCCGTGACGCCGCACGAGCGGGGTGTTCTGGGTGATGGTGTAGACGAGGTCCAGCCGGACGTTGCGCCCCTTGCTCAGGATGTAGCCGAGGGTGCCACCGCCGAGTTGACCCTCGCCGTGGCTCAGGTCGAGCACGATGTTCCCGTGCCGGTCGAGCCGGGCTGCGGTCACCGTACGGTCCAGGTCGTACTCGCTGAAGATCAGGTCGCCCGGAGCGATGGGGATCGGGCTGGTGGCCCTGGCATGCACGGTGAACGTGTCGGGGTGCAGCCCGGCGGGGTCGATCGGCCCGAGCCGGCGGGTGTCGAGAGTGACCGAGGTGACCTGTTCGCCGCCGTCCAGCGTCGTCGCGTCGAGGGTGAAGCTGACACTGGTCAGGTGGTGGCCCTTGGCGGCGTGGGCGGCGGGGCCGGGCAGCGCGAGGCCGATGGCGGCGCCGGCGCCACCGGCCAGGACGGTGCGGCGAGTGACCGACGCGGACATGCGACCCCCGACAACTACGTAGACATCTGTCGATAGATGGTCAACCTAGCGTCGGGGAGATCCGCTGGCAACCGGTGTGCGGCGCCTCCACCACTCACTCCGTCCGCAGCGGCACGTCCGCGAGCACCTGCCGGCCCGCACCGGGCACCCGGCCCGGCGTCGATCCTGTGGGTGCAGGTGGCCGTCAGCGGCATGGGCGGCCCGAGGCACGGGTTGTGCCCGCGCGCTCCGCGGATGCCGGTCAGCCCCGCCTCCGCTGCGACAGGTCAGGTCGGGCGACCGACCCCGGTGATCGAGGGCGGTGGGGTCGCATCCGTAGGGCACGCCTGGGGACGATGCGCGTGACGGCCGTGTGCGGGGGAGTTCCCGCCCTGGACGACGTCGTCGTGGCCCACCGGTGCCTGGGGCGGGGGACAGGCCAGGACACCCACCGGCAGGCCGGCGGGCGGCCGGCCCCGACCCGGATCTAGTTGGCCGCCCCGCCCGGCTGTCGCGGGCGGGGCGACGCGTCGGGCTGCTGCTGGGCCGCCAGGGTGACCAGCGCGTCCAGCAGCGCGGGTGTCACGGGTTCGCCCGTCACGAGCACCCGGAAGTGGATCGGCCCGACCACCTGGTCGACGAGCAGGTCGACGTCCGCGTCGGCGGGCAGTTCGCCCCGGCTGGCCGCCCGGTCGAACGGCACGCGGTCGCGGGCGCGCAGCCGTGGCAGAACCTCCGCACGTAGCCGGGTGGCCAGTTCGGGGTCGTGCTGGGCCTGACCGGCCAGGGCCCGGAACACCGCGCCCGAGTCGGACACCTCCAGGAAGCGGACCAGCTCATCGAGGTGGGCGCGCAGGTCGGTGCGGAAGGCGCCGGTGTCGGGCAGGGTGAGTTCCTGGGCGCTGTCGGCGGTGAACGCGTCGACCAGGATGTCGGTCTTGGAGCGCCACCACCGGTAGATCGTCTGCTTGGCGACGCCGGCCCGGGCGGCGATGCCCTCGATGGTGACCCTGGCGTAGCCGATCTCGGCGACGAGGTCGTCCGCCGCCTGGAGCACGGCCTCGCGGGCCGCCTCGCTGCGGCCGTGCCGGTTGCCGCGGTGCATCGGGCGCTCCTTTCCCGTGAGGTGTCTCTCCCGCGTGATCCACGTCTTCCGAGACGCTACAAGACCCACGTCTTCCCTAGACGCAACGTTGCGTCTAACCTACCTTCCATGACGACGACACTGCACGACCCGGCGGTCCGCGACCTGATCGACCGGCTGTTCACCGAGGCCGAGCGCGACGACGAGCGCTCGCCGGGTCGGCCCGCACCCACGGCCACCGCCCGGGAACGTGCCGATCTGCTCGAAGACGTCTACATGCCGATCTCGGCCCGGGGCGGTGACCTGCTCTACGCCCTGGTCCGCGCGGTCCGACCGCAGACGGTGGTCGAGTTCGGCACCTCGTACGGGATCTCGACGCTCCACCTCGCCGCAGCCGTGCGCGACAACGGGGTCGGGCACGTCGCGACGACCGAACTCAGCGCGACCAAGGTGAAGGCGGCCCGCGCCAACCTGGAGGAGGCCGGATTGAGCGACGTCGTGACCGTGCTCGAGGGCGACGCGCTGACCACCCTCGGCACGGTCGGCGGCCCGATCGGCCTGGCGTTGCTCGACGGCTGGAAGGAGATGTGCCTGCCCGTCCTGCGTCTGCTCGAGGCGCGGCTCGCCCCGGGTGCCCTGGTTGTCGGCGACGACTCCACGTTCGAGTCGATGAGCGACTACGTCGCCTACGTCCGCGACCCGGGCAACGGCTACGTCAGCGTCGACTTCCCGGTCGAGGACGGCATGGAACTCAGCTGCTGGACGGGCCGCTGACCAGGGAACCGGGGTGGTCGGGGTCAGTCCGGCGGCGCGGTGCCCGGTGAGATCGCGTCCCGGACGCACGCGGCCAGGAGCCTGCGCCGCCGCTCGTGGTCCTCGTCGGGTTCGTCGGCGGTCGCGGCGTAGCC
Organism: Micromonospora sp.; assembly: GCF_048594385.1. NCBI lineage: Bacteria > Bacillati > Actinomycetota > Actinomycetes > Micromonosporales > Micromonosporaceae > Micromonospora > Micromonospora sp. Next base: position 24,396 of record NZ_JBMDWU010000109.1, read on the forward strand.
GATGCTGGCCGCCGACCATGAGAACGCCATGCTCAGGACCAGGGTGAACAGGTCGAAGGGATCGCCCGGGCGCACCCGGCCGGCGGCCTGCGCCCGGGCGATCGCCGCCAGCTTCGGCTCGTGGTCGACGGCCCGGCCCAGGCTGCCGGTGGGCTGCCGCTCCAGGCGTAGCCAGGTCAGCAGCCGGACCAGTCGGGGGTCGCGCAGGTTCGCGTCGTACATCGCCACCGCCGATCCGGGCAGGTCCTCCGCGTCGAACGCGACCGCGCTCATGAGTTGGTCGGCGCGGTCGGCGATGACGGCGTCGAACAGGCCGTCCTTGTTGCCGAAGTAGCCGTACACCTGGGCCTTGTTCGTGCGTGCCGCGGCCGTGATGCGGTCGATGCGGGCTCCGGCGATGCCTCGTTCGGCGAACTCGGCGGCGGCGGCGTCCAGGATGCGGCGGCTGGTAGCTGCGCCTTTGGCGGTCACGGGACCAGAGGACATGTGACCAACTCTAACAAACAGACGAGTCGGTTGCTTTCAGTCCGGCCACCGGCTAGGTTCAGAAAATACCGAACAGTTTGTTTGAAAGGAGTCCCGGTGCGGACGACCATCGGATGGCAGAGCGTGGACGGCACCGTCGACCTGCGGCGGGCGACGTTCGAGCGGCGGGACCTGCGCAGCGACGACGTCGCGGTCCGCGTCGACTACTGCGGCGTCTGCCACAGCGACCTGCACCTGCTCAACGGCATGATGCCGCACTACAAGAACGCCGCCGGCATCGTGCCCGGTCACGAGTTCACCGGCACGGTCACCGCCGCCGGGGCGGCGGTGACCCGCCTCGCTCCCGGCGACCGGGTCGCCGTGGGCACCCTCGTCGACTCCTGCGGGACCTGTCCCATGTGCCGGGCCGGCCAGGAGAACTTCTGTCTCGAACGCCCGACCAGCACCTACGGCAGTCCCGACCGGCTCGACGGCACCATCACCAAGGGTGCGTACAGCCGTGAGTACGTGCTGCGGGAGAAGTTCGCCTACCGGCTGCCCGCCGGCCTCGACCCGGCGGGTGCGGCTCCGCTGATGTGCGCCGGCATCACCATGTGGGAGCCGCTGCGCGAGGCGGGAATCGGTGCCGGCAGCCGGGTGGCGGTCGCCGGACTCGGGGGCCTCGGCCACCTGGGGGTCAAGCTCGCCGCCGCGCTCGGTGCCGAGGTCACCGTGCTGAGCCGTACCCCCGGCAAGGCCGACGACGCCCGTGAGCTCGGCGCTGTCGATCTGCTCGTCACCACCGACGACGCCCAGTTCGCGCGGGCCGCCAGCCGCTTCGACCTCATCCTGGACACCATCTCCGGCCCGCACGACCTGTCGCCGTTGCTGCGGTTGCTGACCCTGGAGGGCACCCTCAGCGTGCTGGGCTTCCCCATGCAGACGCCGGTGAACCTCATGGAGCTGAGCTTCGGCCGCAAGAAACTCAGCTCCTCGGGCACCGGTGGCACCAGGCACACGACCGAACTGCTGTCCTTCGCCGCCGAGCACGGCATCACCGCCGACATCGAACTGCTGCCCTCCGCCCAGATCCGGCAGGCCTTCGACCGGCTCGAACGCGGCGACGTCCGCTACCGCTTCGTGCTGGACCTCGCCGACCTCGACTGAGACACCACCGACGCCGGTGGAGCCGCGCCCGCGCCGGCCGCCGAGGGGTTCCGCCCGTCGGCCGCCGCCCGGGGGCGGGACACCGCGGCACGCCTGACCGTCGCAGCGGTACAGGCGCAGGCGCCGTTCCTCGCGCGGCCAGACGTGCGGCGCGCCAATCTCATCCCACGGTCCGGTGCCCGCTGGCGGGAGCGCGCCCGGCCAGCGCGGTGATGAACGTGACGATCTCGTCGGGGTTCTCCTCGGCCATGAAGTGGCCGCTGGTGGTGGCCTGGTAGGTGAGGTCCGGGGCCCATGCGCGCCAGAGCGCGGAGGCGTCGAAGCCGAGCTGGGCGCCCCAGTCCTGGGAGATGACACCGACGGGCATCGTGAGGTGTGCGCCGCGTTCCCGGTCGGCGATGTCCATGTCGAGGTCGATGCCGGCCGTCGCGCGGTAGTCGGCCACGATCGAGTCGATGGCGGCGACGGAGCTGTCGACGTAGTGGTCGCGCTCGTCGCGGGTGAAGGTGGTGCCGGTGGGGTCCCAGGCGTCGAGGAAGGAGCCGAAGAACTCGGGACCGACGGCGGCGATCATCTTCTCGGGCAGGCCGGCCGGCTGGGCCATGAGGTAGAGGTGCCAGGCGACCTTGGCGTCGACGCCGTGCAGGACGGCCCACGTGTCCAGGGTCGGCAGGACGTCGAGGATGCCGAGGTAGCGCACCGCCTCGGGGTGGTCGAGGCCGGCGCGGACGGCGACCAGAGCACCGCGGTCGTGGCCGATGAGTCCGAAGTGGTCGAAGCCGAGCTGACGGGTGATGGCGATCACGTCGTTGCCCATCGTGCGCTTGGAGTAGGTGTCCGGGTCGTCGGCGACGGGCTTGCCGCTGGCTCCGTAACCGCGCAGGTCGGGAACGATGACGGTGTGGTCGGTCGCGAGTTTCCCGGCGACGTGACGCCACATGTAGTGGGTCTGCGGGAAGCCGTGGAGCAGCACGACGGCCGGCCCCCGGCCGCCGACGGCGACGTTGAGTTCCACGCCGCCGGCGCCGGCGAGCGTGCGGTAGGTGACGTTGTCGATCACGAATGGTGTGGTCACGATTCCCCCTGGATCGGGTCGGTGGTGCGGGTTTCGGGATGGCCGGAGAAGAGTCCGGCGGGCAACGTGGTGACGCTGTTGGCGGAGGCGGCGAGCGCCGGGATGACCACGGTGTCCACGAGTGCGGACAGGTAGGCGTCGTCGACCGCGAGCCCGTTCGCGTGCCGGAGCAGCAGCACCGACCCGACGACCTCCTCGAAGGCGAACGGGCTCACACCGGTGGGCAGTTCGCCGCGGGCAACGGCGGCGTCGATGACCGCCTGCGGCAGCCTGGCCCCCGTGGGGCCGGCGGAGTTCTCGATGGCGTCGCACAGTTCGGGGTCTTTCAGCCCGGCCTGGAGCAGCATCAACGCGGTGCCGGTGTCGCCGGCGGCCATCGTGCGATCCAGCCGCCGGGCCAGGGTCAGCAGGTCCTCGCGCAGGGTGGCCCCCTGCGGCAGCGGGGACGTCGAGTGCCGGGCGGGCCCCGCCTTCACCGCGGCGATCACCATGTCCCGCTTGGATCCCCATCGTCGGTACAGGCTGGCCTTCGACGTCTGGCAGCGTCGGGCCACCGCCTCGAAGGACACGTCCTCGTATCCGTCCTCGGCGAGGATCCCGAGAACGGCCGCGGTGATCCGCCGCTCCAGCTCGGCATCGCGCGGCCGGCCGCGGGTCCCTGATGGCTCCTCATTGCGATACGACACGTCCCGTATCGTATATCAGGATGTCGGAAGCATCCACCGGCGGCCCGCCCGGTGCTGGCCGGCGGGTGGACGGAGCGGGGCACACCGGCACATGTCGCTGAGCTGACCCCGACCGGATCTACGCCATCGCCCGGTGCGCCCCCGGCTCCTCGGTCAACCGTTCCCCTGCCCGCCCCCGCTCGGACTGCGGGCCCCGATCGTCACCGGCGTCCGGATTCCCCCGGCCCACCCGGTCACGGTTGCCCGTCAAGGCGTCGGTTGCCGACGCCGAGGTTCGCCCATGAACGCCGCGGGTAGCGGTCACCGCGCGCCGTGCCCTTCGGCACGGCCGCCTCGATCTCTTCGAGATCACCGGCCGACGGTTCCACCCCTTCCCATCGGCGACCCGGCGCAACCCCTCCACCGGAGCGAGGTTGGTTGTGCGACGCGTTCTCGGCGGAGAAGCGGGGGCGTGGTTGCGCGGATCGTCCGCCCGCCCCGGCACCCAGTTCCCCGAGAGCAGACCACGGCCCAGCACCCCGTGCGCGATCAGCCCGATGCCCGACTCCCGCAGCGCGGGCAGCACCTCGGCCTCGACCGCCCGCGACAGCAGCGAATACTCGATCTGAAGATCAACAACCGGGTGTGCGGCGTGCGCCCGCCGGACGGTCTGCGCGTCGACCTCGGACAGCCCCACGAACCGTACGTAACCGGCGTCGATCATGTCCTTGATCGCGCCGGTCGTGTCCTCGATCGGCACCGACCGGTCGAGCCGCGCCGGCCGGTGGATGTCCACGTGGTCGACGCCGAGCCGGGCCAGCGAGTAGCTCCGGCTTCTTCGGACATCACCCTGATATGCCGGCACAGCGGCATCTCGCCCCCGACCAGGATGGGGTCGCGACGGCACGGTCGACCTCGGGGCGGCCCCCGACGGCGACCTTTGCCCGGGACACGCCGGTCGCGGTGCTTGAATGGTGGGCATGCCGCTCGACGAGTTGCGCGTTCTGCTGGCCCGGCATGCTCGGCCCGATCTGGGCACCGGCATCGCTGACGTCCGCATCTTCCGCGCCGACCGGCCCAGCCCGCCGACGCCGACCACCTACGGCCGAGTGCTGGCCCTCGTCGTCCAGGGAACGAAGCGGTTCGCGCTCGGCGACCGGGTGTACGAGTACCAGGCCGGCGACTACCTCGTCGCCTCGATCGACCTGCCGGTGACCGCGCACTTCGCCCGGGCCAGCCCGCAGGAGCCGGCGTTGGGCTTCGGCCTGACCCTGCACCCGGCCGCTGTCGCCGAGGTGCTGCTCCAGGCGGACCCGGCGGACCTGCCGGCACCCGCCCCCCATCCACCAGCCGGCCTGGCCGTCAGCAGAGCCCCTGACGAGCTGCTCGACGCCGCCGTCCGACTGCTGCGCCTGCTCGACCAGCCTCGCGACATTCCCATGCTCGCGCCCCTGATCAAGCGGGAGATCATCTGGCGGCTGCTCACCGGCGAGCAGGGCGGCGTCCTGCGCCAGTTCGGCCTGCCCGACAGCAGCCTCAGCCACGTCGCCCGGGCCGTCCAGTGGATCCGCGACAACTATGCGCAGCCCTTCCGGGTCGAGGACGTGGCGCAGCGGGCAGGGATGAGCGTCTCGGCGTTCCACCGCAACTTCCAGGCCGTCACCTCGATGAGCCCGATCCAGTACCAGAAGCAGATCCGCCTGCAACGCGCCAGGCTGCTGCTCGCCGCCAACCCCGGCGACGTCGCCGGGGTCAGCCGCAGCGTCGGCTACGAGAGCGCCGCACAGTTCAGCCGCGAGTACCGCCGGCAGTTCGGGGGCCCGCCCCGCCAGGACGCGGCCGGCCTGCACGCCAGGACCGCCACACGGTCCGCACCGTGCGACAGTTGACGAGAACTCGCGTTGTCTTGCCCGTTCCTGCCTGCCTGCCCGACGGACAAGCCGGTGCCGGCACGCCCCCGGTAGCCTGCCCGGACACAGGGGCGAGGTCGGCCGGGGGTCGACGGACAACGACAGGCGCGTGAGGTACGGGTGGCCGGAAGCGAACTGTACGGACGCCACGACGACCTGGTGCAGCTCGCCGAGTTCCTCGACGGGGTGCGCCAGGGCGGCGGCGCGCGTCTGATCTGCGGCGAGCCGGGGGTCGGCAAGTCCTCCCTGATGACTGCCGCGACGGAACTCGCCCTCGCCGGCGGGATGCGCGTGCTGCGGGCGTCCGGGTCGGAGTTCGAGGCCGACGTCAGCTACTCCGGCCTGCACCAGCTGCTGCTACCCGCGTACGCGGCCCTCGACCGCCTCCCGCCCGGTCCGCGCGAGGCACTGTCGGTGGCGCTCGGATTCGGCGTCGGCACGCCCCCGGACGTCCTACTGGTCTGCAACGCAGCGCTGCTGCTCGTCACCGAGCTCACCGCCGACGGGCCGGTCGTGCTGGTGGTCGACGACGTGCACTGGCTGGACCGGGCCAGCGCCGTCGTCCTCGGCTTCGTCGCCAGGCGGCTGGCGGGCCGCCGGGCCGGGCTGCTGGCGTCGACCAGGACGGGATCGGTGAGCTTCCTCGACCTGCGGGGGCTGTCCGAGCACGTCGTCGGGCCGCTCGACGACGAGTCGGCGGGGCGGCTGGTCGACGTCCGCCACCCGCAGCTGCCGGCACGGGTACGCCGCCGCCTGCTCGACCTCGCCCAGGGCAACCCCCTCGCGCTGATGGAGTTGCCCGCCGCGTTGCTGGGTTCCGTGCGGCGCACGCAGACGCACCCCGAGGTGGTTCCCCTCAGCGACCGCCTTCAGGCGATCTTCGCGGCCCGGTTGACCGGGCTGCCCGAGGCGACCCGGCAGGTGCTGTTGCTCGCCACGTTCGAGGGAACCGGCGACGTCCGGGTGCTCCGCGCCGCGCTGCCCGACCAGTCCAGCCTGGCCGACCTGGCCCCCGCCGAGCGGGCGCAACTGGTGCGGGTGGACGACCCCACGGCCCGGATCGCGTTCCGGCATCCGCTGATCCGGTCGGCGATCGTGGCCATGTCCACCCATGAGGAGCGCCGCACCGCGCACGTCGCCCTCGCCGGAGCCCTGGTCGACGACGAGGAGCGCCGGGCCTGGCACCTCGCGGCGGCCGCCGTCGGCCCGGACGAGGCGGTGGCGGAGATCCTCGAGGACGCGGCGCACCGGGTGATGCGCCGTGGGGACGGGTTCGCGGCGGTGGCGGCCCTGGTCCGCGCCGCCGAGCTGAGCGCCACGAGCGCCGGTCGGGGACGGCGGCTCGCCGAGGCCGCGTACATCGGCGCGGAGGCCAGCGGCACCATCGACGACGCGAAGATCCTGCTGACCGACGCCCGTCGGGCGGCTCCCGACTCCGTCGGTTCCCTGCACGCGGCCAACGCGACCGCTTTCCTCATGATCAACGGGGATGGTGACGTGAGCACCGCCCACCGGCTGCTGGCGGGTGCCATCGAGACCGGGGACCACGGCTACCGGGCCGACGACCCGGCGCTCGTCGAGGCCATGCACACCCTGCTGCTGCTGTGCTGGTACGGCAGCACCCCGCAACACTGGGCGCCGTTCTTCACGGCGCTGCGGCGGATCCGGCCCCGGCCGCCGGACGTGCTCGCGTTGGCGAGCGACAGTTTCGCCGACCCGGTGCGCACCGGGCAGGCGGCGCTGCACCGGGTCGACGCTGTGCTCCGGACGCTGACCGACGACGCCGACCCCACCCGCGTCATGCGGATCGGCACAGCCTCGGTGTATCTCGACCGTCTCGGCGACTCGCGGGAGGCATCCTGGCAGCTGGTCCAGCACGGGCGCAACGGCGGAGCGCCCCGCCGGCACCTCGGGGCCCTGATGCACCTGTGCCTCGACAACTTCCTGACGGGCCGGTGGGACGAGGCCGAGGAACTCGCCGTGGAGGGCCAGCGGACCTGCGACACCAGCGGCTTCTCGTTCTTCGCGTGGTACTTCCGGTACAACCGGGCGATCCTGGCCGCCGGCCGGGGACGGTTCGCCGAGGCGTACGCGCTCGCCGACGAGATCACCCACTGGGCGCTGCCCCGGGGCGTCGCCGCCGCGGCGGTGTTCGCGCAGCATCCCCGGGTGCTCGCCGCCATCGGGCAGGGTGACTACGACGCCGCCTTCGGGCACGCCGCCGCGATGAGCCCGCCCGGCGTGCTCGCCTCCCACGTGCCGCACTGCACCTGGGTCATGTTCGACCTGGTGGAGGTGGCCGTCCGCACCGGGCGTACGGCCGAGGCCCAGGCCCACGTCCGGGCGATGCGCGACGCGGACGTGGCCGGCCTGTCGCCCCGGATGGCCCTGCTCCAGGCCGGCGCCGAGGCCGTCGTCCGCGCCGACGACGAGTCGGTGACCCGCCTGGAGACCCTGCTGGCCGACCCGGCGACGGGGCGGTGGCTGTTCGACGGGTCCCGGGTGCGGTTGGCCCTCGGGGAGAGGCTGCGGCGGACCCGGTCGCCGGTGGATGCCCGCCGGCACCTGCTCGCCGCACGCGACGGCTTCGCCGCCATGGCGGCCGAACCCTGGCTCGCCCGGGTGGAGGGGGAACTGCGCGCCTGCGGCTATCGACCGCCCCCACGGCAACTGGGTGACCTGACGGCGCAGGAACTCCAGATCGCCGAACTGGCGGCGAGCGGCATGACCAACAAGCAGATCGCCGAGCGCCTGTACCTGTCGCACCGGACCGTCGGTGCCCACCTGTACCGGATCTTTCCCAAGCTGGGCGTCACGTCACGGGCCGCGCTCCGGGACGCCCTGTCGCCGTCTGCTGCTGAGCAGACTGTGCGCTGAGCTCGTCGGCCTGCGTCTCCTTCGCTTCGAGCAGCCGCTCCAGGAGCCGCCGGGTGGTGGGGTCGTCGTCGCCGATCCAGCGCACCGCCTCCTGCAACGTCTGGACGAGGATCCGTGCCCCTACGAGGTTCTGCGTCACGATGCCGACGACGTCACCGTCGGGGAATGCGCGGAAGGCGACCCTGGACCGGGCACTCAGGTGCTGTGGGTCGTAGTCGCCGACGCAGCCGAGTTGCCGGATCCGATTCGCGACCAGCCGGGCGTCGCCCCGGTCACGGTCGGCCCCGGCGAACAGGAGGTCCGCGAGCGGCCGCAACGCCGGGGCGCGGACGACCAGCGCGTGCTGCTCGTACTGCAACGAGGACACGACCAGGCTCGCCAGCAGCACGTTGAGCAGCTGCGTGGCCGCCGTCAGATCGACCCGGTTCGACGGCGTGACCGGCCCGTCATCGAGGTCGAACAGGGCCCGGTCGCGGACCTCGCGCATCCGCAGCACGGTGGGCGGCGATGCGGGATGTTCCCGTCCTGATGGCGTCACACCGTCGATGGTGCGGCGTGGCTGTCGGCCCGCGCATCTGTCGAACGACCTAACCCCGGGGCCGACATGCCGGCGATGGGCGGATCCCGCAGCCCTCGCACCAGAGCACCGGGGCGCGGTGAGCCGGCGACTCCGCTCACGTCGCCGGTCACACCCGGCCACGGGCCTGCCCGATTGCAGCACCACCGGCTAGGTCATCGGCAGTCTGCGGCCCGGATCCCGGAAGTCGGATGACTGATGAGGGCCGACCGGGTGGCCCCGAGGCTGGATCCAGCCAGGCAACACCGTCGCCGCCGACATCCGGTGGCAGCCGCCGAGGAGAGTGCCCGATGACCGCAAGCTACGGCTTCCACGCCACCATGACCGCCCGCCCCGGCAAGGGCGACGAACTGGTCGACTTCCTGCTCGCCTCGCCGTCGCTGGCGAACGAGGACTGCGTCGTCTTCCTGATCGGCCGATCCGCCGCCGACTCCGACGTCGTCCACGTCACCGAGGGCTGGACGACCCAGGAGGCGCATCACAGGTTCTTCGCCACCGACGAGGCGCAGGCCCTGGTGACCCGGCTCCAGCCGCTGATCGCCGGCGAGCCGGCATACCTCGACGAGGTGCCGATCGGTGGCAAGGCCGCCATCTGAGATCCGGCCCGGACATCCGCCCCTGCGCACCGAACACGAACAGGAAACCCCTCATGGCACTGACACGTCCCCCTCTCGACCCCGAGCTGCGCGCACTCCTCGCCGACATGCCGCTCGTACCCGAACTCAACCGCGAGGTGCTTCCGCAGATCCGGCAGTTCTCGTCGATGCCCGTGGAGCCGCTGCTCGAAGGCCGGGCGATCGACCGGCGCGAGGTCAGCATCGCCGGTGCCGACGGCGCGGACATCCCGCTGTCCGTCTTCAGCCCCGCCGGCCCGGCCCGCACCACCCCGGCCCCGTGCGTCTACTGGATGCACGGCGGCGGAATGGTGATGGGTGACCGCTTCTCCCAGCTCGACATCCCTCTGGAGTGGCTCGACCTGTTCGGTGCCGTCGTGGTCTCCGTGGACTACCGGCTGGCGCCCGAGGCCACCGGCACCAGCCTGGTCGACGACTGCTACCACGGTCTGCTGTGGGTGGCCGAGCACGCCGACGAGTTGGGCGTCGACCCGGGCCGGATCATCGTCGCCGGGGTCAGCGCCGGCGGCGGCCTCACCGCCGGGATCGCCCTGCTGGCCCGCGACCGCGGTGGCCCGCCGCTCGCCGCCCAGGTGCTGATCTGCCCCATGCTCGACCACCACAACGACACCACCTCCAGCCGCCAGTACGCCGGCGAACCCGGCGTGTGGACGCGCGAGATGAACGAGTTCGGCTGGCGGTCGGTGCTCGGTGATCTGGCCGACGACGCCGTACCCGCTCACGTCTCTCCCGCGACGGCCGGCGACCTGTCCGGCCTCCCGGACACCTACGTCGACGCCGGCACCGCCGTGGTGTTCCGCGACGAGGCCGTCGCCTACGCCACCCGCGTCTGGGCCGCCGGCGGCCAGGCCGAGCTGCACATCTGGGCGGGTGGCTTCCACGGGTTCGACGCCCTGTACCCGCAGGCGCTGATCTCGGCCCAGGCCCGCCGCGCCCGCACCGACTGGCTCGCCCGGGTCCTGACCCCACAGCCGCAGCTCGCCGGGCGGCGGGCCGGGCGATGAGCGACAACCACCGGGCGCAGTTCCTGCGCGAGTTCCTCCGTGACCCGTTGACCGTCGCCGCGGTCGCCCCCAGCGGCGGCCCGCTGGCCGACCTCGTCACCGCACCCGTGCCTGACCTCGGTGAGCCGCTGGTCGTCGAACTCGGCCCCGGCACCGGAGCGTTCACGGCCGCCGTCCAGCGCCGGCTCGCTGGCCGAGGCCACCACCTCGCCGTCGAGGTCAACGGGCGGTTCGCGGGCCTGCTGGCCGCCCGGTACCCGCGCCTGGACGTCGCCGTGGCCGACGCCCGCGACCTCGGCGAGGTGCTCGCGCGGCGGGGTCACCGCCGGGCGGACGTGATCGTGAGCGGCCTGCCGTGGGCGGCGTTCGCCGGGAACCAGCAGGACGAACTGCTGCAGGCCGTCACCGACGCGCTCACCCCGGACGGGGCGTTCACCACGTTCGGCTACACGCTCGCCCGCTGGGCCCCGCCCGCCCGGCGACTGCGGCGGGCGCTGGACGACCGGTTCGAGGAGGTCGTGACCGGCCGCACCGTGTGGGCGAACCTGCCGCCGGCGTTCGTGTACTTCTGCCGGCGACCCCGGGTGGCAGCGCGACCGCGCACGCTGGTGTCCCTGGTCCGCTGAGCGACGAGAACCCGAGAGGAGGATCGGCCATGGGGAAGCGGTCCGATCCGGCCGTCCGCCCGGTCGGCGAGGACCACCGCGCGACGCCGTTCGAGCTGTTCTTCGACCTCGTCTACGTCTTCGCGACGACCCAGATCACCGCCTACCTGGCCCACGAGCACAGCCCGTACGGTGTCCTGCGGGGGCTGCTGATCCTGGCCCTGCTGTGGGGAACATGGTCCGGCTACACCTGGCTGGGCAACCACTCCCGGGCCGACGAGGGCCTGCTGCGGGCGGGAATGGTCGGCGCGATGGCGGCCATGTTCGTAGTGGCCCTGGCCATCCCCGAGGCCTGGCGGGACGCTCCCGGCGGCCTACCCGGCCCGGTCGTCCTGGTCTGCGCCTACCTGCTCGTCCGGTGGGTGCACCTCGCGGTCTACGCGGTGGCCGCGACCGGGGACACCGGGTTGCGGCAACAGATCGCGGTAACCTGGCCGCCCCTGCTGGCCGGCGCGGCGCTGCTGCTCTGCGGGGCGCTGCTGGGTGGCTGGGCCCAGGTGCTGCTGTTCGGTGTCGCGTTGCTGGTGGACTGGGCCGGTATCTACCTCACGGCCAGGCGCGGCGCCTGGCGGCTGCACAGTCCGGCGCACCTCACCGAACGGCACGGCCTGTTCATCATCCTGGCCCTCGGTGAGTCCACTGTCGCGATCGGGGTGGGGGCCGCCGGCCAGCCCGTCGGCGTGCCGCTGCTGACCGCCGCCGTCCTCGGCGTCGGCACCGCCGTCTGCCTGTGGTGGCTGTACTTCGACGTGGTGGCACCCGCGGCCCGGCGTCGCCTCGTCGCCGTGCACGACGCCGTCCGGGTCAGCCTGGCCGTCGACGCGTACACCTATGGTCACTTTCCCCTGGTCGCCGGGATCGTGCTCACCGCGCTCGGGGTGGAGGGTGTGGTGGCCCACGCCGACGAGACAGGACCGTTGGGAGTCTTCTACGCGCTGTCCCTCTACGGCGGTGCGGCCCTCTACCTCGCCGGTCACCTGCTGTTCGCGCGGCTCGTGCACCGTGCGACGAGCCTGCCGCGCCTGGTGACGGCAGGTGTGCTCACCGCCGCCGGTCCGGCTGCCGCCACGCTCGCGCCGATGGTCGGCCTGGCCGGGCTGGTCGCCGTCCTGATCATCCTGATCGTGGTCGAGACCCGCCAGCGCCGTCGGAATTCACGTCCGCCGATTCCGTCAGCCCACGTGGCGGCGATCGTCGGTGGACCGGAATCGCGGAGGATCGAGCAAGGAATCGCGAGGATCGAGATGGATGCCGCACCCGAAAACTGATTACCTGAACACTTCTTTCGAATGACGCGATACCCGATTCAATGAGCGGGAGGTGACGACGATGACCGATCAGACACACAGCACGATAACGCTGCTGGTGAACGACGTGACTCACCGACTGTCGGTGGACAACCGTCGGACGCTGCTCGACGTGTTACGGGACGACCTGGGCGTCACCGGGCCGAAGAAGGGATGCGACCACGGGCAGTGCGGTGCCTGCACGGTGCTGCGTGACGGCCGGCGGGTGGTCTCCTGTCTGATCCTCGCGGTCGCCGCCGATACTGCCGCGATCACCACCGTCGAGGGGCTGGCCGTCGGGGGCAGGCTGCATCCGATCCAGGAGGCGTTCGTGCGCCTGGACGGCTTCCAGTGTGGCTTCTGCACGCCGGGGCAGATCTGCTCGGCGGTCGGGATGCTCGCCGAGCACGCGGCCGGCTGGCCCAGCGTCGTCACCGTCGACGACGCACCGCACGGAGCGCCGGAACTGGACGAGGTCGAGGTACGCGAGCGGATGAGTGGCAACCTGTGTCGCTGCGGGGCGTACCCGGCGATCGTCCGTGCGGTGATCGAGACCGCCGCCCGGCCGGGGGTGGCGGGGTGAGGGAGTTCGCCTATCAGCACGCCACACAGGTCCACGAGGCGCTCGCGGCGGTCGCCGGCAACGCCGGTGCCCGGTATCTGGGCGGTGGCACCAACCTCGTCGACCTGATGAAGTGCGGGGTCGAGGAGCCGACCCGGCTGGTGGACGTACGGCGGCTTCCCCTCGACCGTGTCCAGGTGGCACCGGACGGTGGGCTGGTCATCGGTGCGACCACCACGAACAGCGACGCAGCCGCCCACCCCGAGGTGCGCCGCCGGTTCCCGGCGCTGGCCCAGGCCGTGTTGGCGGGCGCATCCGGCCAACTGCGGAACATGGCCACGGTGGGTGGCAACCTGTTGCAGCGGACCCGCTGCGGCTACTTCACCGACCTCTCCTCACCCTGCAACAAGCGGATCCCCGGCAGCGGGTGTGCCGCCGTCGCCGGGGTGCACCACAACCACGCGATCCTCGGCCACACCGCGCACTGTGTGGCCACCCACCCCTCGGACCTGGCGGTGGCGCTCTGCGCCTTCGACGCGGTCGTGCGCTACGAGACGCTCGACGGCACCGGTGAGATCCCGTTGGAGCAGTTCTACCTGCCGGTCGACGACCGTCCGGACCGGGAGACCGCCCTGCCGCCCGGCGCGCTGATCACCGCCGTCGCCCTGCCCGCCTCCGCGCGGAGTCCCCGGTCGCGCTACCGCAAGGTCCGCGAGCGCGCGTCGTACGCCTTCGCGACGGTTTCCGTCGCCGCCGCGCTCGACGTCCGCGACGGCGTGGTACGTGACGTGCGCATCGCCCTCGGCGGCGTGGCGTCGCATCCGTGGCGGGCCCGCACCGCCGAGGCGGTGCTCCGCGACGCCCGGCCCACCGCCGAGTTGTTCCGCGCCGCCGCCGAGGCGGAACTGAGCGCCGCGAAGCCCCTGCGCGACAACGGATACAAGGTGGCCCTGGCGCGGAACCTCGTCGAGGCCGTGCTCGGTGGGCTCGCCGCAACGGAGGGAAACCGATGAGCACGAATCTCGATCCCGGTGCCGTCGGCGCCCCGCGTCCCCGGATCGAGGGTCCGCTGAAGGTCACCGGTGCCGCCCGCTACGCCGCGGACGTGCCGATGCCGGATCTGGCCCACGGCTGGATGGTGACCGCCCCCATCTCCCGGGGCCGGATCCGCGACATCGACGCCTCGACCGCGCTCGGTATGCCGGGCGTGCTGGGGGTGCTCGACCACCGCAACGCGCCCCGGCTCGACCCCCGGGCCGGCAACTACTTCGGGCCGGACGGCAGCATGCAACTGCTCCAGGACGACGTGATCCCGTACGCCGGCCGGCCGGTCGCGCTGGCGGTGGCCGAGACGCCCGAGCAGGCCCGGGCGGCAGCGGCGGCGCTGCGGGTGACCTACGACGTCGAACCGCACGACCTGGACTTCAGCCTGGAGCATCCGGCCGCCCGGCCGGCATCGACCGCCTTCGGCCCGGAGGCGGACACCGGCGACGTGGAGGCGGAACTGTCGGCGTCCTCGGTCGTGGTCAGCGAGCGTTACCGCACTCCGGAGGAGAGCCACAGCGCCCTGGAGCCGCATGCCGCGACCGTCTGGTGGGACGGGGGCCACGTGTACGCCGTGGACGCCAACCAGGGCGCGTTCAGCGTGTCCGAGGTCCTGGCCGCGCTGTGGTCCATCGACCGGGAGCGGGTGCACATCCGCGCCGAGCATGTCGGGGGCGGCTTCGGCGGCAAGGTCGCCTGCGGCCCGCAGATGATCCTCGGGTCGATGGCCAGTGAGCGGTTCGGACGTCCGGTGCGGGTCGTCATGACCCGGGCGCAGGTATTCGAGGCGACCGCGTCGCGGCCCCCGACGGACCAGCTGGTGCGCATCGGCGCCGGCGCCGACGGCCGCCTGCGCGCCATCCACCACCGACCGGCGTACGCCCTCTCACCGCTGGCCGAGTACATCGAGTGGTGCACCGAGCAGGCCAAGATCCTGTACACGGCGTCGGCGATCCGCACGCAGCTCACCGCCGTACCCCTCGACATCCTGCCGCCGGCCTCGATGCGCGGGCCGGGCGTGACGCCCGGCTCGTTCGCCCTGGAATCGGCGATCGACGAGGTGGCGGAACGGCTCGACCTCGACCCGCTGGAGTTGCGCCTGCGCAACCAGCCCCCGGTCGGGCCCGTGTCGGGGTTGCCCTTCAGCAGCCGCCGGCTGGTCTCCTGCCTGCGGGAGGGCGCGCGCCGGTTCGGCTGGGCCACGCGCGACCGGCGTCCGCGTGGCCGGCACGAGGGTCCACTGCTGATCGGCACCGGCATGGCCACCACCTCCTTCGGCGCCGGGGTGTTCCCGTCGACGGCCTCGATCACGGCCGAGGCGGACGGGACGTTCACGGTGTCGGTCGGCGCGAGTGACATCGGCACGGGTGCCCGAACCGCGCTGACGGCGGTCGCCGCCGACGCGCTCGGGGTCGGCACGGAGCGGGTCCGCATCCGGATCGGCGACAGCGACCTCGGCATGGCCTGGGGCGCGGGCGGCTCCCGGGGCACGACATCCTGGTCCTTCGCCATCACCGAGGCGGCCAGGAAACTGCGGGAGAACCTGGGTGACCCGGCCCGGCCGGTGACCGCGACGGTGGACACCACCACGATGATCGATTACCAAACCGGCCGGGAACGGCAGACCTTCAGCGCCGTCTTCGCGGAGGTGGCCGTCGACCCGTCGACCGGCGAGGTGCGGGTGCGTCGCCTGCTCGGCATGTTCGCCGTGGGCCGGGTGATCAACCCGTTGCTCGCCCGTAGCCAGGTGATCGGCGGAATGATCATGGGGCTGTCCATGGCCCTGCACGAGGAGAGCGTGCGCGACCCGCGTACCGGCAGGCAGACCAACGGCGACTTCGCCGGCTATCACATCGCCGCCCACGCCGACGTGCCCGACGTCGAGGCCGACTTCGTGCCCGACTACGAGCCGCAGGACCCGTCGGGGTTCAACGGGCTCGGCGAGATCGGCACGGCCGGCACCGCGGCGGCGATCGCCAACGCCGTATGGCACGCCACGGGCACCCGCCAGCGGATCCTCCCGATCCGCCTCGACCGGGTGCTGGAGCCCGCCGACCCGGGCACCCCCGATGCTGCGTGAGGTCTGGTCGTTCGTCGACGCCCACCGCCGGGCCGGACGCCCCGTCGCCCTCGCCCGGCTGGTGGCGCGGGACGGCCCGGGAGCACGGCCACTCGGATCGACGATGGCCGTCGCGGCGGACGGCACATGGCGCGGCTCGGTGTCCGGGGGCTGCGTGGAGGCGGTCGTCGTGGAGGCCGCCCGCGCGGTCCTCGCCGGAGCGGCGGCGCACGTGCTGCCCGTGACACCGGGGGAGTTCCTGCTGCCGTGGGAGGAAACGCCCGCCTGCTCCGCCACCATGCAGGTGCTGGTGCTGCCCGCACCACCGCCGCCGGTGCACGACGCGATCACCGTGGCGTTACGGCGGGACAGACCCGTCGCCGTGGGCGTCGGACTACAGCCGCCGTACCAGTGGTCGGTGGCCCCGACCAGGGCCCAACTCCCCGACAGCCACCCGACGTACGTCGAGGAGCTGCCGCGCCGACGGCGGCTGGTCCTCACCGGAGCGACCGACCTGGCCGGGGTGGTGGCCACCCTGGCGGAGTCACTGGACCTGGCGGTGTCCGTCATCGACCCACGCCCCCTCCACGTCGGGTCCGGGGCGCTGCCGGCCAGCGTCCGGCTGGTGCGCGCCTGGCCGGGTGAATGGCTGACCCGCCACCCGCCCGGACCCGGCGACTCCGTGGTCGCGGTGAGCCACGACCCGCGTATCGACGACCAGGCCATCCGTGCGGCACTGGCCGGCGGCGCGGGACACGTGGCGGCCCTGGGCAGTCGGGCCACCCACACCCAGCGCCTGCGACGCCTCGCCGGCACACCCGGCCTGGACCGGCTCGCCGGTCCCGCCGGACTGGACCTGGGCGGCGCGTCGCTGGCCGAGGCGGCCCTGTCCATCCTCGCCGAGGTGGTCGCGGCGGGAAACGGTCGGGCCGGAGGCCGACTGCGCGACTCCCGGCTGCCCATCGGCGTCCACGCGACGACGACGGCCCATGGGTGACGTCCGACCACCGGCCGGCCGGACGACCCCTTCCCACGACCTCGTCCGCTCCCGCGGGCGGCCGGACGTCCCACGGGCGGGGACGAACCCTGACAGCACCGCGAACCCCGTCGCCGGACTGGTCCTGGCCGCCGGGGCAGGGCGTCGCTACGGAGGACCCAAGGCACCGGTGTTCCTCGGGCAGGCGCTGCGCGCGCTGCGCGACGGCGGGTGCGACCCGCTCATCGCGGTCCTCGGCGCCGGCGCCCACCAGACCCGGGCGGCCGTCGACCTGACGGACATCCACGTCGTCGACAATCCGCTCTGGGCCGCGGGCTTGTCCTCGTCGTTACGGCTCGGCCTGAACACGGCGGCCGGCCTGCCCGGGATCTCCGCCGTGTGCGTGCACCTGGTGGACATGCCCGGAGTCACCGCAGCGGCGGTGGCCCGGCTGCGGACCCACACACACCCGGGCTGCCTGGCCCGCGCCTGCTACGACGGCGAGCCGGGCCATCCGGTGCTGCTGGGCCGCGACCACTGGACGGAGGCAGCCGCGACCGCGCGAGGCGACCAGGGTGCGCGGGCCTACCTGCGCCTGCGGGCCGACCAGGTGAGCGTCGTCGAGTGTGCCGACGTGGCCGCCGGCTACGACATCGACGAGCGGTGAGGACGGTTCCCCTGCCGTCAGGGCTCCGGGTGCCCTTCCGCGCTCGGTCCACACCCCGACGCCGCCGGGTGGGGGAGCGCGGTCGGCGGCATCGCCCTGTCCGGCTCGCCGGGTCCGCTGTTGACTCTCCAGTGGCTTGAGACGTCAGGGTGGTGGTCATGGACGAGCGGTTGTCGATCGGTGAGGTGGCCCGGCGTACGGGGCTGAGTGTCAGCACCATCCGGTTCTATGCCGACGAGGGCGTCGTCGCGCCCGCCGGGTACACCGGGGCCGGGTACCGGTGCTACGACGCGCGGGGCGTGGCGGCCCTCGAACTGGTGCGTACGCTGCGGGACCTGGGCGCGGGGCTGGACGAGATCCGTCGGTTGCTGGCCGAGGAGATCACGGTGCGGGACCTCGCGACCGCCCATCTGGCGCTCGTCGAGCGGCAGATGGGGCAGTTGCGTACGCGGCGTGCCGTGCTGCGGGCCGTGGTGCGGCAGGACAGCGAGGCCGGGCAGGTGGGTCTCGTGCACCGGCTGGCGTCGATGTCCGACGACGACCGTGAGCAACTCGTGGAGGAGTTCTGGGCCGAGGTCACCGAGGGCCTCGACGTGCGGGAGTTCGTCGAACACCTGCGCCCGTGGCGGCCCCGGCTGCCGGAGGACCCCACCGGTGGGCAGCTCGACGCGTGGATCGAGCTGGCCGACATGGTGCGTGACGCCGGGTTCCGGCGGACGGTCCGCGAGTACCTCGGTGAGACCTTCGCCGACGCGGCGGACCACGGGCGGAACGACCCGTCGACGCAGGCGCAGATCGCGGAACAGGTCGAGATCCTCGCGCAGGCCAGGGCCGCGTCCGAGGCCGGCGTACCTGTCGACTCCCGCGAGGCCCGGCAGTTGGCGACGCGGTGGGTGGCGCTGACCGGCAGCCGCTGTGGCGAGCGGGACCTGACCGAGGTACGGCGGCAGATCGTCGCCGCCGACCCCGGGCCGCAGGTGGCCCGGCACGTCGAGCTGCTCGGCAGGTACCACGCGCTGACCGCCACCATCAACGGCACACCGCAGCCCGTCGTGCACGCCCCGGCGTCCACCTGGCTGCACGCGGCCGTCGCCGCGCTGCCCTGACCGGGCGTGCGCGGTTGTCCGGCGGCGGGTCGTCGAAGTGTGGGCGAACGCGGTGGACCGGGTTCGTCGAACCGCCAGCCCAGATCATCGGGACGTACGCGAAGGGGTGCGGGAACCGGCGCGGGGCGCCGCCTGCCTGGCTATTCTGTGGCACGTCGTGACGGGCTCGGCTCGCACCAGGAAACCCACCAGAAGGCGACCACCGTGACAGCCACCCCACGCCAGGACGCCCGGCCGGCGACGGTGACGGCGCACGGGGTCCTGGCTGTGCTGACGGTGCTCACCCTGGTGGGCAACCGGTACTACGGCGCGGCCGGGTGGCAGGTCCTCGCCGCGGCGGGTGCCGCCGTCCTGCTCCACGGGGCGGCCGTGGTGTCCCGCCGCCGGCCGTGGCCGGGGTACGCGACCGCCGCGCTGGGTATGCTCGTCCTGGCGACGATCTCCTTTCCGAGCTGGTCGGCGATCCTGCTGCCGTCGGCCCTGTGGTTCCCCGTCACGTTGTGGCGGCTGACCGGCCTCGTCCCGGTCAGGTTCTCGGTGGCCGCGCTGGCGGTTGCCGTGCTCGGGATCGTCCTCACCGAGCTGGTCGCCTGGGACCGGCTGCCCCCCGAGATCCCCGGATGGACCCTCTTTGCCGAGGGCGGGCTGCTGACGCTCGTGGTCGGCGGGGTGTGGGGTGCGGCCCTGCTGGCGCGTCGGCGGCGCGAGGCGGGCTGGCGGGCCGAGAGCGGACGGCTGGCCGCGGCCGTCGCGGACGAGCGGGCCAGCATCCGCCGTGACCTGCACGATGTGATCGCCCACACGGTCACCGTCATGGTCGCGCGGATCGAGGCCGCGGCGGTGACGACGACGGATCCGGCGACCCGCCGTGAACTCGGCGACATCGCCGAGGCGGGCCGGGACGCCCACCAGGGTCTGCGGGCGATGCTGGCCACCCTGGGGCCGGCCACCACGGCACCGCGCGCCGGTGCCCGGCGCGACCGGGTGCCGATCTCGCTGGACGCCGTCGCCGACCTGGTGTCCTCGGCGGCCAGCCCGCTGCACGCGGTGACGTTCGCGGAGGTGGGCCCGCGGCGGCCGCTGAGCCTGAGCGCCGAGGTGGCGGCGTTCCGTACCGTGCAGGAGGGCGTCACCAACGCGCTGCGGCACCTCGAACCGCCGGTCGAGGTGACCGTTCAGCTCCGGTGGGGTCCGGCCGGGCTGGAGGTGGAGGTACGCGACGACGGCGGCTCGGCGCTCCGCGCCCCCGGCAGGTCGGCGCTCCGCGTCCCCGGCAGGTCGGCGCTCCGCGCCCCCGGCAGCCGCGGCACCGGCCTGCTGGGCGTCGGGGAACGCGTGCGCGCCGCCGGGGGCACCCTGTCGGTGACGGAGGGGGACGACGGATGGGTGCTGCGAGCGCTGCTGCCCACGAAGGAGGGGGCATGACCAGGATCCGGGTGATGCTGGTGGACGATCAGGAACTGTTGCGGACCTCGTTGCGTACGGTCCTGTCGGCCGACGAACGCATCGAGGTCACCCACGACGTCGCGAACGGCGGGGACGCGGTCGAGGTCGTCCGGCGGCACCGTCTCGACGTGGTGCTGATGGACATCCGCATGCCCCGCATGGACGGGGTGGCCGCCACGGCGGAGATCGTCCGGATCGCACCGGCGACCCGGGTGCTCATGCTGACGACGTTCGATGACGACGACCTGGTCGTGGCCGCCATCCGGGCCGGCGCGAGCGGCTACCTGACCAAGGACGTCCGGCCCGCCGTCCTGGCGCAGGCCGTGTGTGACGTGGCCGCCGGGACGTCGGCGCTGGCCCCGGGGGTGGCGGCGACGGTCCTCGATCTCGTCCGGCAGGTGCCGACGCGCCGGACGGGGGCGCTGGACGGCCTCACCCCGCGCGAGGTCGAGATCTTCGGCCTGCTCGCCCGGGGCAGGTCCAACGGCGAGATCTGCGCGGAACTGGTGCTGAGCGAGAACACGGTGAAGTCGCACGTCCGGGCCGTGCTGCAGAAGCTGGACCTGCGCGACCGCGTGCACGTGGTGATCCACGCGTACGAGAACGGGCTGGTCGGTCGGCACGATCTGCCCGACTGACATTTCACTCCGCCGGGGGGTGCCGGCTCACCCCGTGGTGTGATGACCGTCGGTGACGGCCTGCCTAGGTTCGACGTCGTGCCTCTCCAACGTCTGCGTTCTCCCCGGGTGACCTCCCTGTCCGCCGTCGCCGCTGTGCTCGTCGCCGTACTGCTCGCCTCGGCGACGCCGGCCCACGCCACCGGCAGAGGGCTGGTCGACGACTACCGTTCCGCCTACGCGACGCCGGGGGTCGCGGCGGCCGTGATCGACGGCTCGTCGATCGAGACGACCGTCCGCGGCCGGGACGGGGACGGCAACGCGGTGACGACGGGGACGCCGTTCCGGATCGCGTCGATGAGCAAGTCGATGACGGCGACAGCGGTCATGCTGCTGGTCGACCGGGGCCGCGTCGTGCTGGACGACCCGGTCGTCACGGTCCTTCCCGACTTCCGGATGGCCGATCCGCGCTTCACCGCGATCACCGTGCGGCACCTCCTCAGCCACACCTCGGGCCTGTCGGCCGGCACGAACAACGATTACGTGTTCCCGCCCCCGCGCGACGCGCGGCAGGCCGTGGCCCGGCTGGCCGACGAGACCCTGGCCGCCGCTCCGGGCAGCAAGGCGGTCTACCACAACACCAACTTCACGATCGCGGCGAGGATCGTCGAGGTGGTGTCGGGTGAGCCCTTCGACGAGTTCCTGCGTGCCGAGCTGTTCACCCCGCTGGGGATGACCCACACCCGCTCGACGCCGGGGTGTTCCGATCGCGCCGAGGGGCTGCCGTCCGGGTACGAGGTCGTGCTCGGGTTCGCCGTCGCGGTGCCGGAGATGCCGGGGACGTGCGCCGGCAACGGCGGGGTGATCTCGACCCTGGACGACATGGTGCGGTGGCTGCGGTTCAACCAGGGCGGCCCCGGCGCCGGCCTGCTCAGCACCGCCGCCCTGACCGAGCTGCACACCGTCCAGCCCGGGGCCGGCGACTACGCCCTGGGTTGGCAGGCCCGTCCGGCCGCCGCCGGCACCCCGCCGATGATCGGCCACGGCGGGACCCTGGCGACGTGGACCGGGGACATGGTCTTCTCGCCCACCACGGGCAGGGCCGCCGTCGTCCTGACCAACAGCGTCGGTGCGCCCGGCGAGCTGTCGGCCAACCTTCTCGCCGAACGGATCGGGACACCGACACGGCCGATGAGCAATCCGCTCGACACCGTGAACGCGGTCCTGCTCGGGCTCACGGTGGTGCTGGCGGCGCTGCTGGTCACCGCGGCCGTCCGGGCGCGCCGCTGGGCCGTCCGACGCCGTACGACGCGACGACCGCTGCTGATCCTGCGGCTCGTTCCCCTGACCCTGGCGACGGTGCTGGGCGCGACACTGCCCGCGGTGCTGCCGATCCTGCTCTTCGGCGCGACCTTCGACGTCGGGTACTGGATCGTCTTCGCCTGGCTGCTGCCACTGCTGCCACTGCTGTCCCTCCTCAGCTGTGTGCTGGGGGCGGTCGCGCTCGCCCGTCGCCTCTGGTGCCTGCGCCATGCCGGTCAGGCGGTCCCCGCCGGGAACGGTCCTGCGGCGGTCGGGCCGACGACGGCGTGACGACCGCGAGCGGGGCTAGGAGTCGTCCGTTCCGTGGCGCAGTTGGCTGAAGGCCCGGTCCGCGTCGGCCACCGCCTCGGGGTGGACGTCGCGTGCGGTCCGCCCGTCGGCGATCTTGCGCCAGTTGGTCCGGGCCAGTACGCGGTGGACCGCGATCACCTGGGCGGCCTGGAGTCGGCCCTCGATGCCCCGGTCGAGGGCGTCGGCCAGCGCGTCCTCGTCGTCGAGCGTGTACTGCACGAGTCGTCCCGCCAGGCTCGGTGTGGTGAACACCAGCCGGTGGAACGCCACCACCTCGGGTTGATCGTTGAGGCCGGTGACCGGCTCGAAGCGGTCGAGGCCGGCCCGGAAGTGCCGGTGCAACGCCGCCATCGGCGTCACGTCGGGCCGCCGGTCGCGTACCACCCGTGCGGCCTCGCCCTGGTGGTCGGCGAACCGGTGCAGGATCAGGTCTTCCTTCGTCGCGAAGTAGCGGAACAGGGTCGGCTTCGACACCTCGGCCGTTGCGGCGACGTCGGACACCGACACCCGGTCGAAGCCGTGCGTCAGGAACAGCGAGATCGCCACGTCGGCGATCGCATCCCGGGTCCGCGCCTTCTTGCGTGCTCGCAGCCCGACCCGTTCGACCATTCTGTCAGGGTAACATTCGTTACCGGGTTGCATTTTTAACTCGGTAACGCTTTCATGGGGTCATGAAGCAGGCAGACACCCCCCGCACCCCCGCCGCCAACAGCCCGGTTACCACGGCACCGCTCGACCGGCCGCCGGTGCTCGTCACCGGGGCGACCGGCCGGGTCGGACGATGCGTGATCGACCTGCTGACCGACGCGGGCGTGCCGGTCCGTGCCCTCGTGCGCCGCTCCGAGTCGGCGGCGACGCTGCCCGCCACCGTCGAGGTCGTCACCGGCGACCTCACCGTGCCCGCATCCCTCGACGCCGCGCTGCACGCCGTCAGCACGGTCTTCCTGGTCTGGACCGCCCCACCGCAGACCGCGGCGGCCGTCGTCGACCGGCTGGCCGCCCGCGCACAGCGCGTCGTCTACCTGTCCGCGCCGCACCGGACCCCGCACCCGTTCTTCCAGCAACCGAACCCGATGGCGGCGCTGCACGCCGAGGTCGAGCGGCTCATCACCGGCACCGGACTCGGCCTGACGGTCGTCCGGCCGGGAATGTTCGCGTCGAACGCCCTGCTCTGGTGGGCCGCCGCGATCCGTGCCGACAGCCCGGTCCGGTGGCCGTACGGGGCGGCCGAGACGGCACCCGTCGACGACCGCGACGTGGCGGCGGTCGTCGCACGGACGCTGATCGAGGAGGGACACGTCGGTGGCGACCACGTCCTGACCGGCCCCGAGTCCCTCAGCCAGGCCGAGCAGGTGGGCATCATCGGTGACGTCCTGGGCCGCCCGATCGCGTTCGAGGAACTGTCACCCGACGAGTTCCGGCGGGGGACCCCGGAATCCGTACGCCCGGCGGTGGACATGCTCCTGAACGCATGGAACGCCGCGCTGGGACAGCCGGCGTACCTCACCCCCAGCGTGGCCGACATCCTCGGAACGCCCCCACGAACGTTCCGACAGTGGGTTGCCGACCACGCCGCGGCGTTCACCGCCGACCCCCACCCGACGAACTGATCCCTCCCGCCGGGTCGTAGCAACCGAGGTGCCGCCCCGCAGCGGCTCAGGGTGCACACCCGGCCCGCGGGATCTCGTCGGTGCCTGACCAGGTAGGCCACCACGTGCCAGCGCCCACCCGGGGGAGGGACAGGGCAGCCGCCAGGTGCCGACAGTGGGCGGCGGCCGCGGATGTTCCCTTCTCCGACCGGATGGACCCCGACGACGCCCACCGGGACGTCGACGCGTTGCTGACCCGGCCCGACGACTGCGTCGACCGGGCCCTGCCCACGTGAGGGGACCTGGACACCACCGCGCTCGTGCGTGCGCCCGGTATCCGGTTCGGTCACCCGACCTGAGCGGCGCATCAACGGTCGTCTCAGATCCGCCCGCTACGAATTCGGCAGCAGACAAGCGACGTCGAGTGGAACCATCCGGCAGCGGTGCCGGCTGGAGGGGACCCGCACGCACCCCCCGAACCGGGTCGTGTGGACCGTGGCGAACACCTGCCGCGCTCACACACGCTCACCAGCGGCCGGCTAGAGGCCGAGGTGGTCGAGGAACCATGCGGTGACTGCTCGGGCGATGCCGGAGGCGACACCGGCGGTCACCAGCGGGATGATCCTGGCCCGCAGGCTACGGGTGTGGTCGCCGTCGGTCTCGGGATGTGCGTCGTGTCGGCAGGTGCTCGGCGGGGGAGGCATGTCGGAGGGCATGTCACCAGCAGGCGCTCACAGCCACCCGTCCAGCAAGATCAACCATTGTTCCGGGACGTCGGTGCTGTCCGATGATCCGCCTGGACCCGGTCGGACATCGGACCGTCGAGTGTGTCCGGTCGGACGCGCCGTCCGGTGCCGGACGCACCGGCGGTCATCAATACTCGCCGCATCGAAGACCGTCCGGGAGGAACAATGTCTGACCACAGCATGGTGTCTGATCTGTCGTCGGTGCAGACGGCGGAGGGGCTGGCGGGGTGCATCCGGAGCCTGTTGTCCCGCCACGGGAACCTGTCCCTGCGTGAGCTGGAGTCGTGGGGGATCGCCTACAACCGGCCGATGCCGCGCACGTCGCTCGGTGAGGCACGCTCCGGAGCCCGGCCACCCAGCCGCCAACTCCTGCTCAACCTCCTCGCCGCCTGCGAGGTGCACGACGACCGCGAGGTCTCCGCCTGGCTCGACGCCCTCGACCGGATCCACAAGTCGAAGTCGATCCAGACCCGCCAGCGGCGGCTCGGGGACCTGACCCAGCCCGTGTCCGCCAACCGGTTCTTCGCCGAGCAGGACGACCTGATCGAGATCTCCCACCTCATCCAGCAGGCCCAGGACGAGGTGTGGTTGTGGGGAACGACCCTGTCGATGCACATCCCCTACCTGGACATCTACCTCGGTCAGGCGCTGGCCCGCGACGTCCGGGTCAAGGTCCTGCTGATCAACCCCGGTGGAGCGGCGATGTCCATGCTGGCCTTCCGGGCCGGGCCCGCATGGGGGCGGCAGACCCTGGAGGAACGACTGGCCATCAACCTCGGGCTGCTCGACCGGCGACTCACCCAGGGCGACGGCCTGGAGGTACGCCTGGTCGACTACCTGCCCCCGTACACCCTCTACGCCTACGACCCCGGCCTGGACGACGGATCGATGGAACTACGGCTCGGCTCCGTCGGCGGCCGGCACGAACTACGACCCACCTTCCGGCTGATCCGCCAACGAGACGGCGAGTGGTTCGACTACTTCTACGAGCAGTTCACCACCGTCTGGAACGCCGCCGAACCATACGGGCACGGGCAGGCACCGGACATCCCCACCGCATAGCCGCGCACCCGCCGGGCGGACTCTCGACCGCCGCGCCACCACAGCCGCCCGGCTGGTGGTGGGGGGCCGCCCCACCGCCGGCCCCCCACCGCCGGCCGCCCCCCGGACGCGGCGGGGGGGGGATTAGCAGG
>NZ_JBMDWU010000011.1:0-14943 GCF_048594385.1 Micromonospora sp.
ACGGCCGGGCGTCGGCGGCAGAGGGAAGGACACCTGCGTGCCCAGGACCAACCTGACCCGGCCATTGACCGTGCTGCTCGTCGCGGCGGCGCTGCTGCTCGGCGTCGGCGCGGTGCCCGCCGCGGCGGAGCCCGGCGAGGGTGGCACCAAGCAGCTCAAGGACGCGCTGACGGCGGCGGCGAAGGGGCACATCGAGGCCAAGGCCAAGCTGGACACCTCCAAGCGGCGGCAGGCCGCGCTGACCGCCGAGCTGAAGGTGATCGAGGGTCGGCTGGGTGAGCTGACCACCCAGGTGGGCGAGGTGGCCGCGCAGTCGTACCGGGTGGGCCGGTTGACGCCGACGTCGATGCTGCTCAACACGGCCAGCCCGGAGGCGTTCCTCAAGCGGGCCGCCGACCTGGACATGATGGCCCAGCGGGACGGCAAGCAGCTCCGCGCCCTGGCCGAGGCCCGGCAGACCGCCGCCGAGGCCACCCTCGCCATCAACACCGAGGTCCGTGAGCAGCAGAAGCAGCTCGCCACGCTGGCGAAGAAGAAGCGGGACGCGGAACGCGCCCTGGCCACCGTCAGCTCGGGCAGCAGCGCCGGTTTCAGCGGCGGATCGAGTTCGGCGAAGCCGGCCCCGCGCAACTCCGACGGGTCGTGGCCCAGCGAGTCGTGTTCGGTGAACGACCCGACCACCTCCGGCTGCATCACCCCGCGCACCCTGCACGCCATGCAGCAGGCCAAGGCGGCCGGCTACAAGCGGTACGTCTCCTGCCACCGCAGCGGCGGGGGCGGCGAACACCCCAAGGGGCGGGCCTGCGACTTCTCGGCCGCCACCAGCGGCTTCAAGGACGAGACGGCCACCGGCGGGGACAAGGCGTACGGCGACAGCCTGGCCAACTACTTCAAGAACAACGCCAACCGGCTCGGCGTTCTCTACGTGATCTGGTACCGGCAGATCTGGATGCCGAACACCGGCTGGCGGGCGTACAGCGGGTCGGGCAGCCCGGCCGCCGACCACACAAACCATGTTCATCTTTCGATGTACTGACCGTCGGGCCCAGGAACGGGACGTAGCATCGCGACGGTGAGCAGCTCATCGTCCGACGTCGTGACAGTTCCGACGCCTCCCGCGCCGACGCCCTCCCGGGCCCTGCCCAACGGGCTCGCCGCGTTCCTGGTCTTCTTCGCAAGCGGCGCGGTGCTGGTACTGGAGACGGTCTCGTTGCGGCTCGTCGGCCCGTACGTCGGGGTGACCCTCCAGGTGACCAGCTCGGTGATCGGCATCGCGTTGGCCGCCATCGCGTACGGGGCGTGGACGGGCGGCTGGCTGGCCGACCGGCGGGACCCGCGCGGGCTGCTCGCCCCGGCGCTGATCCTGGCCGGCATCGCCGCCGCGGTCACCCTGCCGGTGGTCAGGTACGCCGGTGAGCTGCTGCGCGGCGGCGCGGTCAGCGGCATCCTGCTGCTCACCGCGTTGGCCGTGTTCGTGCCGGCGGCGCTGCTGTCGGCGGTCACCCCGCTGGTGGTGAAGCTGCAACTGTCCGACCTACGGCGTACCGGGCAGGTCGTCGGCCGGCTGTCCGGCATCGGCACCCTCGGCGGCATCACCGCCACCCTGATCACCGGGTTCGTGCTGGTGGCGGCGCTGCCCAGTACGGTCATCCTGATCGGGCTGGCGGTGGCGCTCGGCGTGGCCGGGCTGGCGCTCGGGGTCTACCTGCGTCGGCAGGAGGCCGCCGCGCTGCCCGGACCGACCCGGGCGAAGGCCGCCCTGGCGGTGCTCGGACTGGTCGCGGCGGGGCTGAGCGCGGTCGCGCCGAATCCGTGCGACGTGGAGACCGCCTACCACTGCGCCCGGGTGGAACGTGATCCGGACCGGGCCGGCGGGCGCACCCTCTACCTCAACTCGGCACAGCACTCGTACGTCGACCTGAACGACCCGACGCACCTGGAGTACGAGTACACGCAGTGGATCGGCGCGGTCGCCGACGTGCTCGCCCCGAAGGGGCAGCGGTTGGACGCGCTGCACCTGGGCGGGGGCGGGTTCACCATGCCCCGCTACCTGAGCGCCACCCGGCCGGGCACCGACAACGTGGTCTTCGAGATCGACGGTGAGCTGGTCGACCTGGACCGGCGGGAGTTGGGCGTCCGGACCGGGCCGGGGCTGCGGGCGGAGGTGGGCGACGCCCGGATGCTGGTCGGCGGCGAGCCGGCCGACAGCCGGGACCTGGTGGTCGGGGACGCGTTCGGGCACCTGGTGGTGCCGTGGCACCTGGCCACCCGGGAGATGGCGGCGGAGGTCGACCGGGTGCTCCGCCCCGGCGGCATCTACGTGCAGAACGTCATCGACTACCCGCCGGGCCGGTTCATCCGCTCGGAGCTGGCGACCGTGGCCGCCGAGTTCGAGCACCTGGCGCTGGTCGCGCCGCCGGAGGCGATCGCCGGGCGGCAGGGCAGCAACTTCCTCATCGTCGCCTCGAACGCCCCGCTGCCGCTGGAGGCGCTGCGGACCCGGCTGGGCACGGTGGCGAAGATCCCGGACATGCTCGCCGGCAGCGAGGTGACCCGGTTCGTCGACGGCGCGCTGGTGTTGACCGACGACTACGCCCCGGTGGACCAACTGCTCGCGACCGCCTGATCGGGTGACTTTCCTGACCGATTACGACCACCGAGGTGTAGGCCGGGCCGTCCCGGGCAACTCGGTCGACCATGGGTGCAGGAGTCCGGAACGCCGCCCAGCTCCTCGGTGAGCGGTACCGGCTGATCGAGCAGCTCGGCGCGGGCGGCATGTCCGTGGTGTGGCGCGGCTACGACCAGGTGCTCGGCCGTCAGGTCGCGGTCAAGGTGCTCGCCTCGCGGCTGGCCAGCGACCGGGCCTTCCGGCACCGGATCAGGATCGAGGCGCAGGCCGCCGCCCGGCTCTGCCACCCCAACATCACCAACGTGTACGACTACGGCGAGTCCGAGCAGGTCGGGCTGACCGTGCCGTACGTGGTGATGGAGCTGGTGGACGGTGGCCCGCTCACCGCGCGGCTCGGCCGCGACGGGCAGCTTCCCTGGCGGGAGGCGGTGACGATCGGCGCGGAGGTGACCTCGGCGCTGGCCACCGCGCACGCCCGGGGGGTGGTGCACCGCGACGTGACCCCGGGCAACGTGATGCTGACGGCGACCGGGGTGAAGGTCGTCGACTTCGGCATCTCGGCACTGGTCGGGGAGAGCGAGAAGGGGCCGGACGGCGCACTGCTCGGCACCCCCGCCTACCTCGCCCCGGAACGCCTCGACAACGGCCAGGTCTCCCCGGCCACCGACGTGTACGCGGTCGGGCTGCTGCTCTACCGGATGCTCACCGGGCGGTTGCCCTGGCAGGCCAGCACCACCACGCAGATGCTGCGGGCGCACATGTACCACGACCCGGAGCCGATGCCCCCGGTCCGCGGGCTCCCCGACGAGGTGGTCGAGCTGGTCGGCCGCTGCCTGGCCAAGCGCCCCGAGGACCGGCCGTCGACGGCCGAGGTGGCCCGTACCCTCGCCTCGGCGGCCGGGATGGTCGCGGCGGTGCCCGTCCCACCGGCACCCGGGCGGGGTGACCCGGCACTGCTCGCCAACGCCGGTACCACGATCCTGCCCTGGTCGGCCGACACCGACGCGTTGCCCTTCTCGGGCCGTACCCGCACCCGCCGGGCCGCTGCCCGCCGCCGGCGGATCGAGGCCGGGGTGGCCGCCGCGAGCCTCGTCGCCGTCACCGCGGCCATCTGGGGGGTGACCTCGCGCAGCCCCGCCAGCGGTGGCGTCGACCCGCCCACCGAGGCCCGGATGGGGTTGCCCGAGACCATCGGGTGCGAGGTCGAGTACGCGCTGCGCAGCGACTCCGGCAAGGACTTCGCCGCCCAGCTCACGCTGACCAACACCGGTCCCCGGGAGCTGCGGGACTGGACGATGAGCTTCGCGTTCCCCGGCCAGCAGACCGTCACCACGACCACCCCCGGGATACGCCAGGAGGGTCGCATGGTGCGGGTCACCCCGTCGGCCGGGCGGGCCGCGCTGGCCCCGGGCGGGTCGGAGACGGTCGCGCTGACCGGCCGGTACACCGGGGGCAACCCGCTGCCGCTGGAGTTCACCGTCGGCGATTCGAGCTGCGGGGTACGGGTCTCCGGGGTGGCCGGTAGCGCACCCGTGGTGAAGCCACCGGCGGCGAAGAAGCCGGCGGCCAAGAAACCGGCGAAGACGTCAGGCAAGGGCGGTTCCGGCGCGGCCGGGCCGGCGAAACCCAAGCCGAAGGCCGAGAAGCCGGGCAAGGGGCCGGGCCCGGCGGCGGGTAAGGGAGCGGGTGCGGCCAAGGGAAAAGCGGGAAAGTGACGGGGAAGGGAGGCAAGGGCGCAGATGGCGGTGGTCCGGGTGGCGGTCCCGGCAAGGGGCCCCGGGGCTGAGGCCGAGGGCTGCGACCCGGTCGCGGCGGGAGGTCGGTGCGGTCAGCGTAGGGCGGCGAACCGCTGCACCTGGGCGATCCCGCCCTCGACGACGAGGATGCTGCCCGGTCCGAGCACCGTGTCCGGGTCGGCGTACCGGAAGCGTTCCCCGGCCGGTTTCGCACCGACCACCATCACCCCGTAGCGTTCCTGCACGGCCAGGTCCCGCAGCCGGTGACCGACCAGCGGCGGGGGCACCGGCACCTTGGCGATGGCGAAGTCGTCGCCGAACTCCATGAAGTCGAGCATCCGGCTGACGATCAGGTGGGCCACCCGTTCCCCGGTCTCCGCCTCCGGGAAGACCACGTGGTGGGCGCCGACCGAGGCCAGGATCTTGGCATGCTTGCGGGACGTGGCCCGCGCCCAGATCTGCGGTACGCCCACCTCGGTCAGTGCCAGCACGGTGAGCACGCTGGCCTCCACCGAGGCGCCGATGGCGACCACCACCCGGGTGAAGTCGCCGATACCGAGCTGCCGCAGCGCCTGCTCCTCGGTGGCGTCGGCCTGCACCACCCGGTCCAGCGACACCGACCAGCGCTGCACCCGGTCCGGGTCGCGGTCCACGGCGAGCACCTGGTGGCCGAGCCGGGTCAACGCCCCGGCCAGGTGGCAACCGAACCGGCCCAGCCCGATCACGGCGATGTCGCCGTCGCCCTCGTCCCTAGCCGACAACGGGTTGCTCCTTCGGATAGCGGTACAGCCGGCGTCGGGTGTTCAACGCGATCGCCGAGCCGAGGGTGAGTGGCCCGATCCGCCCGACGTACATCAGCACGGTCAGCACCAGTTGCCCCGAGGGGGGCAGGTGCGGGGTGAGCCCGACGGTGAGGCCGGCGGTGCTGAACGCCGAGGTCACCTCGAACAGCGTCTCGTTGGACCGGACGTCGGTGGTGAGCACGGTCAGGCCGAGCGTGCCGACGGTCACCAGCGCGACGCTGAGCAGCGCCACCGTCAGTGCCTGGCGTTGGCTGGCCACCGCGATCCGGCGGCGGCCCACGGTGACGTCCGGCTCGCCGCGCAGCTCCGCCCAGATGACGAAGCCGAGCAGGAAGAACGTGGAGACCTTGATTCCACCGGCGGTGCTGGCGCTGCCACCACCGATGAACATCAGGGCGATGAGCAGCGGGTAACTCTCCTCACGCAGCGCGGCCACGCCGATCACGTCGAATCCGCCGGTACGGCTGAGCGCGATCTGGGTGAACGTGGCGAGCAGCTTGTCCGGGGTGTCGTAGGTGCCGATGGTGAACGGGTTGTCCCACTCGGTGGTGAGCAGCCCGACGAAGCCCACCGCCACCAGCACCACACTGCCCCAGACGGTCAGCTTGGTAGCCACCGCCCAGCGGCCCGGTCGGCGACGCTGGCGGAACGCCTCGAACAGCGCGGGGAAGCCCAACCCGCCGACGACCGCGCCGAACGCCAACGGCAGCGCCACCCACGGGTCACGGGCGAAGCCGACCAGCCCGTCGGTGTAGAGGGTGAAACCGCCGTTGTTGAACGCCTGGATCGAGTGGAACACCCCTGACCACAGCGCCCGGCCCGGGGGATAGTCGTAGGCGAGCCGGAGCCGGGCGGTGACCACCGCGGTCATCACCAGTTCGCAGCCGAACACCGTGCCGGCGATGCGCAGCAGCAGCCGGCGCAGGTCTGCCGGGCCGTACTCGGCCGTCTCGGCCTGCACCAGCAACCGGTTGCGCAGCCCGAGCTGCCGGGTGACCGCCAGGCTGACCAGGGCCGCGCCGGTGAGGATGCCCAGCCCGCCGACCTGGGTGAGCACGGTGATCATCACCAGCCCGAACCCGTTCCAGTAGTTCGGGGTGTCGGTGACCGCCATGCCGGTGACCGAGACCGCCGAGGTGGCGGTGAACAGCGCGGTGACCGGCGGGGTGTAGCGGTGCGCGCTGGTGGCCCAGGGCAGCATCAGCAGGCCGGTGCCGATCGCGATCGTCACCAGGAAACCGAACGGCACCAGCCGGACGGGGTGACGAAGGAACCGGCGCACCAGACAATCCTGTCGATTACGGCGGGATCGGGTCGGTGAATCGCGTATCCCGGCCCGGTCCCGGTTTCCCCGCAGGGTTCACCTGGCGGCCAGTCGGCGACCAACTGTCGGTCAGCCGCGCCCGGTCTGCTGTGAGCGCCCGTTGGGGCGTACCGGCGCTCGGCCGGGTGCCCATACGACCAAGGAGACCGCGTTGCGACGTACCCTTTCCGCTCTCGGTGTGGCCGGCGCGCTGCTCGCCGTGGCCGTCGCCGTCCCGGTGGCCGTTCCCGGCGCCGCCTCGGCCCGCGAGGACGATGCGGACCGCGCCGACCGGGCCACCCACCGGCCCCTGGTGATCGCCCACCGGGGGGCCAGCGGCTACCGCCCGGAACACACCCTGGAGGCGTACCGGCTGGCGATCCGGATGGGCGCCGACTACATCGAACCCGACCTGGTCTCGACCCGGGACCGGGTGCTGGTCGCCCGGCACGAGAACGAGATCTCCGGTACGACCGACGTGGCGGCCCGCCCGGAGTTCGCCGGCCGCAAGGCCACCAAGACCATCGACGGGGTGCCGGTCACCGGCTGGTTCACCGAGGACTTCACCCTGGCCGAGCTGAAGACGCTGCGGGCCAAGGAGCGGCTGCCCCAGGTGCGGGTGGCGAACACCGCGTTCGACGGCCGGTTCGCGGTGCCCACCTTCCAGGAGGTGCTGGACCTGGCCCGCGCCGAGTCGAAGGCGCGGGGCCGCACCATCGGCGTCTACCCGGAGACCAAGCACCCCACCTACTTCGCCTCGATCGGGCTGCCGCTGGAGGAGCCGCTGGTCGCGGTGCTGCGCCGCAACAAGCTGACCCACCGCGACGACCCGGTCTTCATCCAGTCCTTCGAGACCGCCAACCTGCGCACGCTCGACCGCATGATCGACGTGCCGCTGGTCCAGCTCCTCGACGCCACCGGCCGGCCGTACGACTTCACCGCCGCCGGTGACCCGCGCACCTACCAGGACCTGGCGACCGCCGCCGGCCTGCGGGGGATCGCCCGGTACGCCGACGGGGTCGGCCTCAACAAGAACCTGATCATCCCCCGGGACGCCACCGGCAAGCTGCTCGCCCCGACCACGGTGGTCCGCGACGCGCACCGGCACAAGCTGCTGGTGCACGCCTGGACGTTCCGCGCCGAGAACCAGTTCCTCCCGGTCGACCTCCGGATCGGCGCCGACCCGAACGCCCGGGGCGACATCACCGCCGAGTACGAACTCTTCCTCGGTCTCGGTTTGGACGGCGTCTTCGCCGACCAGCCGGACACCGCCGTCGCCGCCCGCGCCGGCCTCCCCACCCGCTGATTCGGCGGGTGGTTCGGGTTGGTGCGGGCTGTGTCGTCGATGTGGCGGTGTCCCCTCGCTCGGACACCGCTACATCGGCCCACAGGAGTCGATCGAGACGGCGGCCGGCACCCTAGAGTCGGGGCATGGGCGTTGACAGGGTGCCGCCGGCAGGAAGCGCCGGTCGGGTACGTGCCGTCTACCCCGGCAGCTTCGACCCCTTCACCCCGGGCACCTGGACGTGGTGGGCCGGGCCCGGGAAGTCGCCGCGATAGCCCGGCGCACCGGGTGGTCGAGGCGCTTGATCCGCGCTGTGTCGCCGATGGTGCGGTATTCCTTCGCCCGGTCCCCGCAACATCGGCCCAGGGGGGTGGGGTTACCCGGGTCCCCGGGCGGGCGCGCCGACCGGGGTAGGGACGTGGATCAGTCGCTGCCGGTGCGACGGCGTACCGCCGGGAGTCCGGTCAGAGACTCCCGCCCCCGGTGCTGCGGAGGTTACTGCCGTCCGGCGGGTTCCGGTGGTCGTCCAGGCGGCGGCGGGCCTGCTCCGATGCCGCCAGGTCACGTACCTGCTGGTCCCCGTCGGTCGCGGACCGGCGGCCACGACGCCACCATGCCACGGCTGCGAGGGCCGCGAGTACGACGACGAGGATGATGAGCCAACGCATGCCTGCCTCCAGAGGGTGAGGGCTCTGCCACCCAGGGTGGCCCCTGGGGTCAAGGACCACCAACAAGGCGCCCCGCCCCGCCCGGTCGCCCCGGTGATCAAGAACTTTGCGTCACCCTGAGCGCGGATCATGACGCAAACCTCTTGATCAACTGCGTGGGAGGTCGGGGTGTCCGGTCGGGGTGGTAGGAATGCCGGATGAGTGGGGATCGGGCGGCAGTGCGGGAGCGGGCCGAGGAGGTGCTGCGGCGGCTGGCCGGCGCGCACGCCCGGCTGCGGGAGGACCAGTGGCGGGCCATCGAGGCGCTGGTGGTGGACCGACGGCGGGTGCTCTGCGTGCAGCGCACCGGGTGGGGCAAGTCGGCGGTCTACTTCGTGGCCACCGCCCTGCTGCGCGAACGCGGCGAGCACGGGCCGACGGTCATCGTGTCGCCGCTGCTGGCGTTGATGCGCAACCAGGTGGAGGCGGCGGCCCGCGCCGGCATCCGGGCCCGCACCATCAACTCCGCCAACCTCGACGAGTGGGACGAGATCACCGCCGAGATCCACGCCGGCACGGTGGACGTGCTGCTGATCAGCCCCGAGCGGCTCAACAACCCCGACTTCCGGGACGCCGTCCTGCCGAGGCTGGCCGCCACCACGGGGCTGCTGGTGGTCGACGAGGCGCACTGCGTCTCCGACTGGGGGCACGACTTCCGGCCCGACTACCGCCGGCTGCGTACCTTCCTGGGCAACCTGCCGGAGCGGACCCCGGTGCTCGCCACCACCGCCACCGCCAACGAGCGGGTGACCCGGGACGTCGCCGAACAACTCGGCACCGAACCCACCCCACCCACCGCCGACCACCACGCACCCCGCGCCGCACCCCCCGCCGACCGCGCCGTGTCGCCCGCCGGGCCGCGCGCCGACGGCGGTGCGCCGACCGCCGAACCTGCCACGTCGCCCGCCGACGCAGGTAAACGACGGGCCGACGTGCTGGTGCTGCGGGGCACCCTGGACCGGGAGTCGTTGCGCCTCGGCGTGCTCGACCTGCCCAGCCCGGCTCACCGGCTGGCCTGGCTCGCCGACCACCTGGACGCGCTGCCCGGTTCGGGGATCATCTACACGCTCACCGTGGCGGCGGCCACCGAGACCGCCGACTTCCTGCGCGGGCGCGGCTGGTCGGTGGCCTCGTACACCGGCCAGGCCGAGGACGCCGACCGTCGCGCCGCCGAGCAGGACCTGCTCGACAACAAGATCAAGGCGCTGGTGGCGACCAGTGCGCTGGGGATGGGGTTCGACAAGCCAGACCTCGGTTTCGTGGTGCACCTGGGTGCGCCGCCCTCGCCGATCGCCTACTACCAGCAGGTCGGCCGTGCCGGTAGGGCCGTCGAACACGCCGAGGTGCTGCTGCTGCCCGGCGTCGAGGACGCCGCGATCTGGCGATACTTCGCCTCGCTCGCCTTCCCGCCGGAGGAGCAGGTACGCGCCGTGCTGGCCGCCCTGCACACCGACCGGCCGCTCTCCACCCAGGCTCTCGAACCCATCGTCGACCTGCGCCGGACCCGCCTCGAACTGATGCTCAAGGTGCTTGACGTCGACGGCGCGGTCCGCCGGGTGCGCGGCGGCTGGCTCGCCACCGGCGAACCCTGGACCTACGACGAGGCCCGACTGCGCCGCGTCGCCGAGGCCCGCACCGCCGAGCAGCAGGCCATGCGCGAGTACGCCGCGACGCTCGGCTGCCGGATGCGGTACCTGCGGGACTGTCTCGACGACAGCGGGGCGGACGACTGCGGCCGGTGCGACCGCTGCGCCGCGCCCCTGTTCACCGCCGACGTGTCCGACCCCGCGCTGACCGCCGCGCAGACCTTCCTCGGTCGCCCCGGGGTGCAGATCGCCCCCAAGAAGCTCTGGCCGACCGGCCTCGACGCGGTCGGGGTACCGCTGAAGGGGCGGATTCCGCCGACGGAGCAGGCGTTGGCCGGTCGGGCCGTGGGGCGGCTGTCCGACCTGGGCTGGGGTGGCCGGCTGCGTGCCCTGGTCGGCCCCGGCACGGCCGACGGCCCGGTGCCCGACGACGTGGCGGCGGCCGTGGTGGAGGTGCTGAAAGCCTGGGCCCACGGCGACGACCCGTGGCCGCGCCGCCCGGCCGGGGTGGTCGCGGTCGGCTCCCGCAGCCATCCGACCCTGGTCGCGTCGCTCGCCGAGCGGATCGCCACGGTCGGTCGGCTGCCACTGCTCGGCCTGGTCATCCCCACCGGTCCGGCCGGGGGCGGCGGGCCGCGCGGCAACAGCGCCCAGCGGGTACGCGCCCTGCACGACGCCTTCACCGTCACCGACGAGCTCGCCGGTGCGCTGGCCGGGCTGGACGGCCCGGTGCTGCTCGTCGACGACCTGGTCGACTCCGGGTGGACGATGACGATGGCGGCCCGCCTGCTGCGCCGGGCCGGCGCCCCCGACGTCCTCCCGCTGGCCCTCGCCGTCGCCGGCTGACCCAGGCCCGGGTCGATGGTGGCGGTGAGCGGCTCCGCCGGGGGGTCGACCACCGGCCGATCCGGCTCGGGTCGACCGAGGCGGCGAGCGGCCATCCCACGCCGCCGGCAGCCGGTGGGTCGATCCGGGTCGCGGACCTACCGGCGGTCGACGGGGCGGGGGAAAAGTTCCCCGGCCGGCCGTGATGCGACCGCCGCCACGGTGTCCGGCCGTCGCTCCGGTGCCGGCGGGGTCGACGGTACGGTGGGCGAATGGCCGACCAGCGATCCGTCACCCGGCCCGCCGGCCCGGCGGGCCATGGCGGCCCGGCCCCCGACCAGGACACCCGGGCGGGCCGGCCGGGCCGGGGTGCCGACGCGGGCACCGCGCGACCGACGGACCAGCAGGACCGGGGCAGCGACGCAGGGGTCGCGCAGCCGGCGGACCAGCAGGACCGAGGTAGCGCGCAGCCGGCGGACCAGCAGGAATCGGGCGGCGCGGAACCCGGCGGATGGACCCTGTCAGCCGGGACTACGGCCGGGGACGGGGCGTCGACGATGGGGCCGGACCGGGCCACGTTGCGGCTGGCGCTGGTGGTGGGCGGTCTGGTGCTGGCCGTCCTGCTCGGCTTCGGGCTCGGCCGGGCCAACGGGCGGCCGACCGACCGTACCGCGGCGACCGCCGCGACCGCCGCCGGAGACCACACCCACGCTCCGGGCACCGGGGCGCACCAGCACGACGGCACCGGCGGGGACTCCTCCGGTGATGCGGCGACCGGCCTGTCCGTCAGCTCCGGCGGTTACACACTCGCCCCGTCGGGCGGGGAGTTCACCGCCGGGCGGGCCGGTGAACTGCGGTTCCAGATCCGCGACGCGCAGCGCCGGCCGGTCACCCGGTTCGCGATCGTGCACGACAAGCCGATGCATCTGGTGGTGGTACGCCGTGACCTCACCGGATTCCAGCACCTGCACCCGACGATGGCCGCCGACGGCACCTGGTCGATCCCGCTGACCCTGCCGCAGCCGGGCGTCTGGCGGGCGTACACGGATTTCACGGCGGTCGCCGACGACGGCCGGCAGACCCCGGCGACGCTGGGCGTGGACCTGGTCGCCCCGGGGGAGTACGCGCCCCGCCCGCTGCCCGCCCCGGCCACCCGGGCGGCCGTCGACGGGTTCACCGTCGACTACGAGGGCACCCCGCAGGTGGGCGCCGCCGTGCCGCTGCGGTTCACGGTCCGGGACCCGGCGGGACGCCCCGCCGCCCTGGAGCGCTACCTCGGCGCGTACGGGCATCTGGTCGCCCTCCGCGAGGGGGACCTGGGCTACCTGCACGTGCACCCGGGCCCGGGGCCGGCCATCGACACGGTGACGTTCTGGCTGACCGCGCCCGGACCCGGCAGCTACCGGATGTACCTGGACTTCCAGGTGGCGGGCGTGGTGCGCCCCGCCGAGTTCACCCTGACCGTGCGCTGAGGCCGGTGGCCCCGGGCAGGCGGGCCCCGGCGCGGCCCGGATCGACCGGGGGACGGCACGGCGGTCAGCCGGCGCGGCGGACCGGGCGGCGGGCCAGGTAGCGCAGCAGGTCCCGGATGTGGTGTTTCTCCTCGGCGGGTACCGCCGGATCGGCCAGCCGGTCGAGGATCACCCGGACATCCGCCTCCACCGGCCCGTCGTCGGCGCGGCGGCGGGGGGTGGGCCCCGAGTCGGGCAGGCCGAGCGCCCGGAAGGCCGCCGCGACCGGCAGGTCGAGGGCGGCGCAGAAACCGCGCACCTTGGCCAGCTCGGGGTAGTCCTGCCAGTCACCGGCGAGCCAGCGGAACACGGTGGACCGACCGACACCGGTGTGGGCAGCGAGGTCGCTCACCGTCCAACCCCGCTCGTCACGGGCGTCGTCGATGGCCCGTCGCACGAAGCGGGCGAACGCCATCTGGGGTGAAACCTCTGTCGAACCCATGCCTGGAGATCGTCCTCTTCGGGTGGGAGCCGGGGTGTCCGGTGCGCCCTCCGAGGGTAGTACGACGACGGTCCGGTGCAATTCCCCGTACCGGTCGTCCGAGCGCCCGTACGACGTCCATCCGGGGTAACGGCGCAGGTCGTGGCCGGTTGCGGTGCCGGTCGTGACGCAGCGTCAGTTGCCGTAGGTCAATTGAATCCGGCGGGTCCGTCCACCCGTCGCGCATCCGGTGAGGAGCAGCATGGCCGAGTCCGACCGTCCGGTGCCGCACCGCCCGGGTGCGGTCAGCCTCTTCTTCGTCGTCAAGGCGGCGGTGTTCGCCCTGGGTTTCTGGAGCTGGCTGCTGGTGCTGGTGTTCACCGGTGACGCGGTGACCGGGGCGCACGTGCTGGCGGCCGCCGGCGCCGTCACCACCACCCTGGTGGGGGTGCTGCTCGGCGTCCGGCTGGCCCTGCAACGCAGCGCCGCTGTCCGGCACGCCGAACTCAAACGGCTCCTGGTCGACATCTCCTGGAACGCGTTCGCCGCCGCCGGCAACGCCGAGCTGTCCGGCACCGTGGTGCCGTTCCCCACCGCGCCCGGCGACGACGAGCGGGGGCCGCGTCAGCGGATCTCCTCGATCGTCGACCGGGGGCCGGGGGAGCGCCCCGGCGGCCGGCGGCGCTGAACCCGGCTCAGCGCGGCGCGGTGACCGCCCCACCGTCCCGCACGGCGTCCCCGTCCGGGTCGGCCAGCAGCGTGGCCAGTCGCGGGGTCACCTGCCACTGGTCGACCAGTTGCCGGTACTCGGCCGTCTGCGGGTCGCCGCCGCCGGTGCCGGCCCGGCGGGCCCGGATCAGCAGGTTCCGGGGGGTGTGCCGGGAGTCGACGAACTCGACGACCTCGGCCCGGTAGCCGTGCGACCGCAGCAGCCCGGCCCGCAGCGCGTCGGTGAGCACGTCGGCGAAGCGTTCCCGCAGGATGCCCTGCCGGGTCAGCAGCTCGTACGGTGCCGGGGCCGGCCGGGCGCGTAGCTGCGCCGCGAGGTCGTGGTGGCAGCACGGCGCGGCGAGGACCCACCGGGCGTTCCAGCGCACCGCGCGGGCGAGCGCCTCGTCGGTGGCGGTGTCGCAGGCGTGCAGGGCGAGCACCAGGTCGGGGGCGGGTTCCACCACCGCGTCGGCGATCGTCCCGGCCACGAAGGTGACCCGGTCGGCCCAGCCGAGGCGTTCGGCCAGCTCGCTGTTGCGCTGCCGTTGGTCCTCCCGCACGTCCACCCCGACCAGTTCCACGTCGAGCCCGCGGCCGGTCAGGTAGCGGTAGGCGGCGAAGGTCAGGTAGGCGTTGCCGCAGCCCAGGTCGACCACGCGCAGCCGCCCGCTGAGGTCGTCGGGCAGGGTGGCGGCCAGCGCCCGCAGGAAGGCGTCCACCTGCCGACGTTTCGCGGCGTTGCCGCCGATCTCGGCGAAGATCGGGTCACCCGGGTCGAGCAGGTACTCCTTGGCCCGGTCGTGGCCGTCCGTCGGCGCGGCCGGCCGGCTGGCCGTCGCCCGGTGCACCTGCGCCTCGCCGGACTTGGTCACCCGCAGCTGGAGGGTCGCCCCGGCGGTCTCGACGTGCCAGTTGCCGAAGGGCTCGGCGAGCAGCGCGTCGACCGCCGCGCCGGCCTCCGCGCCGGGGGCCACGTTCCGGGTGTACGGCCGGGCGCCGTCGGACGTGGAGATCTGCAACCGGGGGCCGGCCTTGAGGGCGACCGGGCGGAGTTCGGCCCGTACCACCGAGGGGCGCTGGCCCCGGCGTCGGCCGGCGGCGACGGCACGGGTCAGGGCGGGGTCGAGCAGCAACGCCCGGACCTCGGTCAGGGCGGCGTCCAACGGTTCCGGCATGGGTCCATCATCCTTTCCACCCCGGCGGCTGCCGCTCCCGGCCCGCCCCGGCTGGGACGTCGGCCACCGGTGTGTGCCGCCTCCGGGCGGGTTCCGGCAGGGGCGCGGGGCCCGGTAGGGCGTGGGGCCGCCGGGGCGACGTGTCCACGGGCGCAGACGGGACATCCCCCGGACCGTCGGACGGCCGGGGGATGTCGTCGGTGCTGTCGGGTCAGTCGGCGGTGGCCTCGGCCGGCGCGTCCGCGCCGGAG